>NZ_WAAS01000011.1:0-53890 GCF_008806585.1 Micromonospora sp. AMSO12t | reverse complement strand
GGCGGGCCTGGGCCGTGCGCGGGGTGGACCTGCGCGTCGAGGTTGGCGAGCGGGTGCTGCTGCTGGGGCCCTCCGGGGCCGGCAAGAGCACGCTGCTCGCCGCGCTGGCCGGGCTGCTGCCCGAGGACTCGGGCGAGCAGGAGGGCACCGTCGAGATCGACGGGCTCGACCCTCGCAAGGGCCGGGAGCGGGTCGGCATCGTCTTTCAGGACCCGCAGACCCAGCTCGTGATGGCCCGCAGCGGCGACGACGTGGCGTTCGGGTTGGAGAACCGCGGCACCCCCGCCGGGGAGATCTGGCCCCGCGTCGACGAGGCGCTGGCTCGGGTCGGTTTCCCGTATCCCCGGGACCGCCACACGGCCGCGCTCTCCGGCGGCGAGCAGCAGCGGCTCGCCCTGGCCGGGGTGCTGGCCCTGCGCCCCGGCCTGCTGCTGCTCGACGAGCCGACCGCCAACCTCGACCCGACCGGCGCGGCGCTGATCCGGGCGGCGGTGGCCGGCGCGCTCGACGCCGACACCACGCTGATCCTGGTCGAACACCGCGTCGCCGAGTCGTTGCCCCTGGTCGACCGGGTGGTCGTGCTCGAACCCGGCGGCGGCGTCCGCGCCGACGGCACGCCCGAGGCCGTCTTCGGTACGCACGGCGACGCGCTCGCCGACGAGGGCGTCTGGGTGCCCGGCCGCCCGGTACCGCCCCGCCACGCGACCGCGCCGCCCGGCGACGTGTTGCTCACCGCCGACCGGCTCGGCCTGCCGCCCCGGCTGGCCCCCGTCGACCTGGCGGTACGCGCCGGCGAGGCGCTCGCCGTCGTCGGGCCCAACGGGGCCGGCAAGTCGACCCTCGCCCTGCTGCTGGGCGGCCTGCTCAAGCCCGGGGCCGGCCGGATCGCGGCGACGACGGCACTGGCCGGAGGCGACGCCCGCACGCCCCCGCACCGCTGGCGCGCCCCGGCACTGGCCCGCCGGATCGGCTCGGTCTTCCAGGACCCGGAGCACCAGTTCGTCACCAACACCGTCTTCGACGAGCTGGCGCTCGGCCCGCGCCGCACCGGCCAGCCCGAGACGGCGGTCCGGACCACCGTCGACACCCTGCTGTCCCGGCTGCGGTTGACGAAACTCGCCGCCGCCAACCCGTACACCCTCTCCGGCGGGGAGGCGCGGCGGCTGAGCGTGGCGACCGCCCTGGCCACCGCGCCCCGCCTGCTCGTCTGCGACGAACCGACCTTCGGCCAGGACCGGCGGACCTGGCTGGAGCTGGTGGACCTCTTCGCCGAGCTGCGCGACGCCGGGCACGGCCTGGTCGCCGTCACCCACGACCCGGAGTTCGTCGCCGCCCTGGCAGATCGCCGCCTCACCCTGGAGCGCCCGTGACCAGCGACCGAACCGCCGCACCGGTCACCCACCCGGACCGTCGCCCCGCCCTGGGGGCGGGCGTGACCAGCCCGAACGCCGCACCGGTCACCCACCCGGATCGCCGCCGCACCCTGGGGCGGGCGTGATCAGTTTCGAGCCGGTCGCCGCGCCGGAGGCGTTGCTGGCCCGGCGCAACCCGGTGGCCAAGCTCGCCGCGGCGCTGGTGTTCTCGTTCATCCTGATCGCCACCCTGGACCCGGTGGCCCCGGCCATCGCGATCGCCGTCGAGTTGGCCCTGCTGCCGCTGTTCGGGGTCCGTTTCCGGGTGTTGGCGCGGCGGGCCTGGCCGCTGCTCGTCGGCGCGGTCGGCGTGGTGGTGACGCTGGTGCTCTTCGCCGCCGAGCGCTCCGGCCGGGTCCTGGTCGAGGCCGGCCCGGTGGTGGTCACCTCCGGGGTGCTGCTCACCGCGCTCGGCCTGGTGCTGCGCATGTTCGCGGTGGCGCTGCCCGGCGTGATCGTCTTCGCCACCACCGACCCGACCGACCTGGCGGACGCGCTGATCCAGAACGCGAAGGCACCGGCCCGGTTCGCCATCGGGGCGCTGGCCGCGTTCCGGCTCGTGCCGCTGCTGGGGCAGGAGTGGCAGATGATCTCCATGGCGCGTCGCGCCCGGGGGGTCGAGGCCGGCCGCAACCCGCTGGCGAAACTTCGGCTGTTCGTGTCGACGGCCTTCGCGCTGCTCGTCGGGGCGATCCGCCGGGGCACCCGGCTGGCCGTGGCGATGGACGCCCGGGGCTTCGACGCCGGGGTCCCGCGCACCGTCGCCCGGCGACAGCGCTTCGTCGCCGCCGACGGCCTGCTGATCGCCGGCGCGGCGGTGCTCGCCGGGGCCGCGCTGACCGTCAGCGTGCTGCTCGGCACCTTCCGCCCGCTGATCGGCTGACGCCGCCCGTCGATCGGCGGGCGGGCCCGGGTGGAGGCGCCGACCGGGCGCGCAGCGGGCTGGTCGTCCGGCGAGCGGGCCGGGCGGAGGCGCATGCCCGGGTGGTCGGGCGCGGGCGGGCCGGGTGGAGTCGCCGGTGACGACGGCTCCACCCGGCCGGCACCGTCAGCTGCGCCGGAAGGCGTACCGGCGGGCCTGCCCGGCCTTCTGGCCGCGCAGCGGGCCGGAGCGGCCGGCGCCGGAGACCGGCGGACCGGCCTTCGGCGCCGTCGGTCGGTCGACCGGCAGCGCCGGCACGACCGGCGCGACCGCCACCTCGTCGAGGTTGACGGGCGTCAGGTCCGCGACGGACGGCGTGGGGACGGTGGTACGGGACTTCTTCGGGTTGCGCCTGGCGGGCATCCGGTGCCTCCTCGGTCTGCGGGCCCTGCCGCACCGGAACGACGTCCGGTGACCGGGGCCCGCCTCGTTCGGCGACCGTCGCGCGACGGTCGGGCGGGATCGGGACAGCTGCCCGGGATCGGCCACGAGGAGCACCGCCGTTCGACGGCAGGTGCGGAATGCGGACGCCCGGGAGCACGCGGACCCGCGGCGATGCGGCGGCGGGTCGGCTCGGAAGTGGGGCGTCAGTTGCGCATGCCCACACGCTAGCCGCCCGACCGGTCGCGCGCACCCGAATTACCGGCGGGGATCCGCAGCCGGCCGGCCGGGCCCCGCGGAGGCCGCCCGGCGCAGGATCCGGCCGGCCCCCGCGCCCTTCAGGACGACAGCCACGTGGCGGTGACGGGGTGCCCGACACGCTCTCCGGGCCGCCCCGCAGGCGATACGGTCGCACCGGCGGTTGTCGACGGCGGAGGGTGGACGGATGGCCGGGCGGGCGACGGCACGGATCGGCGTGACCGGGCTGGCGGTGATGGGCCGGAACCTGGCCCGCAACCTGGCCCGCAACGGTTTCGCCGTGGCGGTGCACAACCGGTCGCCGGAGCGCACCCGCGACCTCGTCGCGGAGCACGGGGACGAGGGGAGGTTCCTGCCCGCCGAGTCGATGGCCGACTTCGTCGCGTCGCTGGAGCGGCCCCGGGCGGTCATCGTGATGGTCAAGGCGGGCGGCCCCACCGACGCCGTGGTCGACGAACTGGTCCCGCTGCTCGACGCGGGCGACATCGTCGTGGACTGCGGCAACGCGCACTTCGCCGACACCCGCCGGCGGGAGGAGGCGCTACGGGCCCACGGCCTGCACTTCGTCGGCACCGGCGTCTCCGGTGGCGAGGAGGGCGCCCTGCGCGGCCCGAGCATCATGCCGGGCGGATCCGCGGAGTCGTACCGCACGCTCGGGCCGATCTTCGAGCGGATCGCCGCCCAGGTGGACGGGGTGCCGTGCTGCCGGCACATCGGGCCGGACGGGGCCGGGCACTTCGTCAAGATGGTGCACAACGGCATCGAGTACGCCGACATGCAGCTCATCGCGGAGGCGTACGACCTGCTGCGGGCCGGACTGGGCGCGCAGCCGGCGGAGATCGCGGAGATCTTCCGTGGCTGGAACTCCGGCGAGCTGGAGTCCTTCCTGATCGAGATCACCGCCGACGTGCTGGCGCACACCGACGCGGCCACCGGACGGGCGTTCGTGGACGTCGTGCTGGACCGCGCCGAGCAGAAGGGCACCGGCCGCTGGACGGTGCAGAGCGCGCTCGACCTGGGCATCCCCATCACCGGCATCGCCGAGGCGACCTTCGCCCGCTCGCTGTCCGGGCACGCCGACCAGCGCGAGGCGGCCCGGCAGGCGTTCCCGGAGGCGGACGCGACCTGGCGGGTCGAGGACTCCGACGCCTTCGTCGAGGACGTCCGCCGCGCCCTGCTCGCCTCGAAGATCGTCGCGTACGCGCAGGGCTTCGACCACATCCGCGCCGGCTCCCGCGAGTACGACTGGGGCATCGACCTGGGCGGCACCGCCACGATCTGGCGGGGCGGCTGCATCATCCGGGCCCGCTTCCTCGACCGCATCCGCCAGGCGTACGACGAGCGGCCCGACCTGCCGACGCTGCTGGTGGCGCCGTGGTTCGCGGACACCGTGAACGACGGCGTGCCGAGCTGGCGGCGGGTGGTGGCCGACGCGGCGCGGGCGGGCGTGCCGGCACCGGCGTTCGCCTCGTCGCTGGCGTACTTCGACGCGCTGCGCGCCCAGCGGCTGCCGGCCGCCCTGATCCAGGCGCTGCGGGACAACTTCGGGGCGCACACCTACCAGCGCGTGGACCGCGAGGGCACCTTCCACACCCGCTGGCCCACCGACCGCACCGAAACCAGAACCTGACCGCCCACCCCGAACCCGAAACCCCCGACCCGCGAGCCGATCATGCACTTCTGGTGGGCGGAACGCCCCGGTGTGGGGCATTCGCGGGGCACTACGACTGCATGATCGACGAACGGGTCGGGGGTGGGGTCAGGTCACGGCTGGGTTGGGTCAGAAGAAGCGACGACGCTTCGCCTTCTGCGGGCGGAGCATGTCGGCGCCCTTGGTGAGCAGGCGACTCACCCCGGTCGGGCCGCGGCGGGCCTCCAACCCGTGGCTGAGCCGGCGCGCGCCCGCCGCCGCCAACGGCACGGCGACGGCCATCATCGCCCACTGGGCAATACGCTTCTGGATCATGTGGGTTCACCTCCGTCGGTGGCTGCTGACCACCGTGGTACCCCGTACGACCGGGCGGTAAGCCTCAGGCGGGCGGCGGGGCGACCGGGTTGGGCAGCGCGCCGCCGAAGCGACGGTCCCGCTGCGCGTACAGCTCGCAGGCGTACCAGAGGTGGCGGCGGTCGAAATCGGGCCAGAGCGTGTCGAGGAAGATCAGCTCGGCGTACGCGGTCTGCCAGAGCAGGAAGTTCGAGATCCGCTCCTCGCCGGAGGGACGCAGGAACAGGTCCACCTCGGGGATCTCCGGGTGGTAGAGGTACTTCGCGACGGTCTTCTCGTTGACCTTCTCCGGGTCCAGCCGGCCCGCCGCCACGTCGCGGGCGATGGCGGCGGCGGCGTCGGCGATCTCGGCCTGGCCGCCGTAGTTGACGCAGAACTGGAGGGTCAGCGTCGAGTTGCCCCGGGACATCTCCTCCGCCGTCTGCAACTCGGAGATGACGCTCTTCCAGAGCCGGCCGGCCCGGCCGGACCAGACCACCCGCACCCCCAGGTCGACCAGCTGGTCACGGCGGCGGCGGATGACGTCGCGGTTGAAGCCCATCAGGAACCGGACCTCGTCCGGCGAGCGCCGCCAGTTCTCGGTGGAGAAGGCGTACGCCGACAGGTAGGGGATGCCCAGCTCGATGGCGCCCTCGACCGTGTCGAAGAGGGAGAACTCCCCCGCCTCGTGGCCCTTGGTGCGGGGCAGCCCGCGATCCTTGGCCCACCGGCCGTTGCCGTCCATCACCACGGCGACGTGCTTCGGCACCGCGTCGGCGGGCAGCGCCGGCGGCCGGGCGCCCGACGGGTGCGGAGTCGGCGGCACCGGCTCGCGACGACCGGCCCTCATCGATCGGATCACTCAGTTCTCCCCCTGTTCACGCCGTCCGCACCGGACCCGGCGCCAGGCGGCGGCGGGACCGGGCCGGCCGCCGGGGCGCCCCGGTCGACCAGCGGCAGCGAGCGTAGCGCGCGCTCCAGGTGCCACTGCAGGTGTGCCGCGACCAGGCCACTGCACTCCCGGCGTACGCCGGTCTCGGTGGCGTCGGCGACCCGCCAGTCGCCGCTGGTCAGCGCGGACATCAGGTCGATGGTGGCCGGGGCGGGATGGGCCGCGCCGGGCGGCCGGCAGTCCGGGCAGACCGCGCCCCCGGCCGGTACGGAGAACGCCCGGTGCCGCCCCGGCGTGCCGCAGACGGCGCAGGCGGTCAGCGCCGGCGCCCAGCCGGCGAGCGTCATGCCCCGCAGCAGGTACGCGTCGAGCACCAGGGTGGTGGCGTGGCTGCCCTCGGCGAGCGCCCGCAGCGCGCCCAGGGTGAGCTGGAACAGCCGCAGCGACGGCTCCCGCTCGACGGGGGTGAGCCGCTCGGCGGTCTCGGCGATCGCGCTGGCCGCCGTGTAGCGGGGATAGTCGCCGAGGAACCGCTTGCCGTAGAGGTCGATGCCCTCGACCTGGCTGACCGTGTGCAGCGAGCTGCCCAGGTTGCCCTTCGGGTCGCCGGCGAGCTGGAGGTCGACGTGACCGAACGGCTCCAGCCGGGCCCCGAACTTGCTGGTGGTGCGGCGGATCCCCCGGGCCACCGCGCGGAGCCGGCCGTGCCGGCGGGTGAGCAGGGTGATGATCCGGTCGGACTCGCCGAGCTTCTGCGCACGCAGGACCACCGCGTCGTCGCGGTAGAGCTGTCGGCGGTACCCGGCCATCGGACCATTCTCTCTCGGGGTGCGGAATCAGGGTCAGCTCGGGGTGTCCGCGCGCGGAACCCCGATGCGCGGGGGCCGTCACGCCTCGTAGCGTGCTCGCATGGCTCTGCACCGCACCGCCGCCGCGCTCGCTGCGGCCACCACCCTGATCGTCGCCGCCGGATGCGACAACCTGTCCTTCCGCCGGCTCGACTACGACAACACCGAGGCGGTCCGGATCAGCAGCATCCGGGTGCTCCCGGGGGCCGGCGACGTGACCGTCCGCGCCATCGGCGCGCAGGACGAGGTGCGGATCAAGCGGGTGGTGCGCTACCAGGGCGGTCAGCCCGACGCGACGTACGAGATCAAGGGCGGCGAGCTGGTGCTGGACACCGACTGCGGTTCCCGGTGCAGCATCTCCTACGAGGTCACCGCCCCGGACGGGGTGAGCGTGAAGGGCGAGACCGGCTCCGGTGACGTCGACCTGAGCAGGGTGGGCCCGGTGGAGATGCGGCTCGGCTCGGGCAACATCCGGGTGACCGCCTCCAGCGGCCCCGTACGCGCGGAGACCGGCTCCGGCAACATCCAGGTGGCCGGCGCCGGCGGGCCCGTACGCGCCCAGACCGGCTCCGGCAACGTCGAGGTCGACGAGGTCGCCGCCGCGGTCACGCTGCGTACCTCGTCGGGCGACATCACCGGGCACCGCCTCGGCGGCGGGGTGGACGCGGAGACGGGCTCGGGGGACATCGCCGTCGACCTGACGACGCCCGCCTCGGCGCGGGTGCACGCCTCCAGCGGGAGCGTCGATCTGGTCGTGCCGGCGGGCCGCTACCGGGTCCGCTCCAACACCGACGGCGGCGACGCCGAACTGGGCGTCACCGACGACCCGTCCGCCACGCTGGTGCTCGACCTCTCCACCGGCAGCGGCGACATCAGGGTCACCCAGCGTTGATCTCGACGGTCTCCGGCTCCCGCGCGGCCCGGGGCGCCGGCACCACCGCCCGCCCGCTGACCGGTCCACCGGCCCTGCCGTCGACCCCGTGCCGGGTGGCCGGTCCGCCGGTCCTGCCGTCGGCGGCCGCGTCGACGGTGGCCGGGCCGGGGCGGGCCCGGCCCGGGACCAGCTCCGGCGGCCTGCGGGCGGCCACGTCCTCCACCCAGCCGACGAGGGCGGTCACCGCCGCGACCAGCGCGAAGACCAGCGCCACCCGGATCGCCAGGCCGAGCGGGTCCTGGTGCGACCAGCCCACCACGTCGACCAGCGGGGTGAGCGCCACCACGAACGGCATGTGCCACAGGTAGACGGTGAGCGCCCGCCGGTTGAACATGGTCACCACCCGGCCGAACGCGGCGCTGCGGTCCACCCAGGGTGCGCTCGCCGGACCCCGACCGAGCAGCACGAGGACGAAGGCCGCCGACCAGAGGGCGTTGCCCAGGGGGTTGTCGTTCAGGTCGTACCCGCGCGGTCCGGGGTGGGTGACGATCCAGGCGGCCCCGGCGGCGGCGAGGGCCAGCGCGACCGGGACCAGCACCCGGTTGGCGAGGCGGCGCAGCATGCCGGCCTGGTGGGCGAAACCGAGCAGCCAGGCCCCGAAGTAGAGCCCGAACTGGTGCAGCGCCACCGGCAGCGCCGGGAGCAGGCCCAGTTCGGCCGCCGCGAGCAGGGCGTACGGGGCGATCAGGGTGGGCACCGGGGCGCGCCGGAACAGCCAGAGGGCCACCGGCGAGGCGAGCACGAACCAGAGGTAGTCGCGCAGGTACCAGATCACGCTGAGCGCGATCGCGCCCCAGCCGTTGGCCGGCGGGTCGGCGATGGGGAAGAGCCAGAGCAGCACCTTCGGGCTCAGCGGCAACCCGGTGAGCAGCATGGCCGGCACGAAGACGGCGGCGAGCACCCACAGCGACGGCAGCAGGCGCCGCAGCCGGCGCACGACCGCCCCCGGCCCCCACCGGTGCAGTGAGGCCGCCATCAACGAGCCGGCGAGCGCGAACATCACCGACATCGCCGGGAAGACGAGGGTCAGCGTGGCCCAACCGGTGACGTGGTAGACGACGACTCGAACGATGGCCAGGAAGCGGAGCAGGTCCAGGTATCGGTTTCGCATCAGCCTGCATCTATGTCCGGGGATACGGGGGCTGTCTTACCCCCTACCCTCCGGGCCGAGCACGCCAAACAGAAGAGAACCCACCAGAAGGTGACATCTTCCATACGTCCGACCGATACCGATCATGCGTCGGACGGGCTCAGGGGCCGGGACGCGGCGCGTCCCGGCCCCTGGCGTCAGAAGCCCAGCTTGCGCAGCTGCTTCGGATCCCGCTGCCAGTCCTTCGCCACCCGGACGTGCAGGTCGAGGTAGACCCGGGTGCCGAGCAGCTCCTCGATCTGCCGGCGGGCGGTGGTGCCGACGTGCTTGAGCCGGCTCGCCCGGTGGCCGATCACGATCGCCTTCTGGCTGGGGCGCTCGACGTAGACATCGGCGTAGATCTTCATGAGCCGGCCCTCGGGGACCATCTCCTCGACGACCACCGCGATGGAGTGCGGCAGCTCGTCGCGGACGCCCTCCAGGGCGGCCTCCCGGATCAGCTCGGCGACCAGCACCTGCTCCGGGTCGTCGGTGAGCATGTCGTCGGGGTAGAGCTGCGGCGACTCGGGCAGGTAGCCGGTCATCACGTCGACCAGGGTGTCCACCTGGTGCCCGGAGACCGCGCTGACCGGCACCACCTCGGCGAACTCACCCAGCTCGCTGACCGCGAGCAGTTGCTCGGCCAGCCGCTTGCGGTCCACCAGGTCGGTCTTCGTGACCACCGCCAGCACGGTGGCCTTCAGCTCGGCCAGCTCGCCGGTGATGAACCGGTCACCCCGCCCGATCGGCTCGTCCGCCGGGATGCAGAGGCCGATCACGTCGACCTCGCTCCAGGTCTGCCGGACCAGGTCGTTGAGGCGCTCGCCGAGCAGCGTACGGGGGCGGTGCAGGCCCGGGGTGTCGACCAGCACGAGCTGGGACTCCGGGCGGTGCAGGACGGCCCGGATGATGTGCCTGGTCGTCTGCGGCTTGTTCGAGGTGATGGCGATCTTCTGCCCGACGATCGCGTTGGTCAGCGTCGACTTGCCGGCGTTCGGCCGGCCGACGAAACAGGCGAACCCGGCCCGGTAGGGGCGCGGCTGGAGATCGCTCACTCGACCACCGTGCCGAGGACGGACCCGTCCGGGGCGGCCACGTGGATCGGCGCGTCCGCGGCGAGGTCGCGTACCGCCGCGTGCCCCGCGCCGTCCAGCGTCGACGCCTCGGTGACCACCACGGCCGCCTCCAGCCGGGTCGCGCCGGCCGCCACCGCCGAGGCCACCGCGAGCTGGAGCGCGGTGATCGTCAACGACGGCAGCGACACGCTGGCCGCCGCGTACGTCCGACCGTCCTGGTCGCGGACCGCCGCGCCCTCCACGGCGCCCACCCGGCCACGCGCGCCCCGCGCCAGGACGACCAGCTTGCCGTCCTCGGCGCTCAGCTCGACCGGGTCGGACGGGGTGGGCCGGGCGGCCGGTACGGCGGGTGACTCAGGCATCGGCGGGTTGCCTCTCCTCGGATCGGTTCGTGTCGTCCCGGGGCTCGGCGTGCTCGCCACGCCCCGGGCCGTTCTGCGTGTCGGTCGACTCCGCCCGGTTCACCAGCACGGTGTCGATCCGGTTGCGTCGGCCGGTGGTGCCCTCGGCGACCAGCTGGAGCCCGGCGACCTCGGCCTGCGCCCCGGGAATCGGGACCCGGCCCAGGGACTGGGCCAGCAGGCCGCCGACGGTCTCCACCTCGTCGGTGGGGAGGTCGGTGTCGAACAGCTCGCCCAGATCCTCGACCGGGAGCCGCGCGGTCACCCGCACCGCCCCGTCGTCGAGGTGCTCGACCGGCGGGCGCTCGACATCGTACTCGTCGGTGATCTCACCGACGATCTCCTCCAGGATGTCCTCGATGGTGACCAGCCCGCCGGTGCCGCCGTACTCGTCGACGACGATGACCAGGTGGTTGCGGGCGGCCTGCATCTCCGAGAGCAGGTCGTCGACCGGCTTGGACTCGGGCACGAAGGTGGCGGGGCGCATCAGCTCGGCGACCGGGAGCTGCCGGTCCTCCGGGGCACCGCCCTGGGTCCGCCGGATCAGGTCCTTGAGGTAGAGCACGCCGAGCACGTCGTCGACGCTCTCGCCGATGACCGGGATGCGGGAGAAACCGGAGCGCAGGAAGAGCGCCAACGCCTGGGAGAGCGTCTTGCGCTCCTCGATCCACACCATCTCGGTACGCGGCACCATCACCTCCCGGGCGATGGTGTCGCCGAGCGCGAAGACCGAGTGGATCATCTGCCGCTCGCCGTGCTCCACGACACCGCGCTGCTCGGCCAGGTCGACCAGCTCGCGCAGCTCCACCTGGGTGGCGAACGGGCCCTCCCGGAAGCCCCGGCCCGGCGTGACCGCGTTGCCGATCAGGATCAGCAGCGAGGCGAGCGGGTTGAGCGCCCGGCCCAGCCAGCGGACCAGCGGGGCGACGGACCGCCCGACCACGTACGCGTGCTGCCGGCCGATGGTCCGGGGGCCGACCCCGACCACCACGAAGCTGATCACGGTCATCGCGCCGGCGGTGACCAGCGCCGCGCGCCAGCCCGCGCCGAAGGTGTCGACCGCGACCAGCGCCACCAGGGTGGTGGCGGTCAGCTCGGCGAGCAGCCGCAGCAGGAGCAGGAGGTTGAGGTGGCGGACCACGTCCCCGGCGACGGCCTGGAGCGTGCGTGCGCCCCGCGCGCCGTCGCGGGCCAGTTCGGCGGCGCGGGCGGGCGAGACCGCGGCGAGAGCCGCCTCGGTCATGGCGATGAGGCCGGCCAGCACCACCAGGCCGGCCGCGAAGACCAGCAGTTGCAGGTCGGGCAGGCCGGTGGCGGCGGCCGCCAGTGTCGGGGTGGCCATCACCGGGACCGGGTCGACCGCCAGCTCGCCAGCAGCCGGGCCTGGAGAGCGAACATCTCCCGTTCCTCCTCCGGCTCGGCGTGGTCGTAGCCGAGCAGGTGCAGCACCCCGTGCACGGTGAGCAGGTGCAGCTCGTCGGCGGCGGCGTGACCGGCGGTGGCCGCCTGCTTGGCCGCCACCTCCGGGCAGAGCACGATGTCGCCGAGCAGTGCGGGCTCGCCGCCGGCGGCGGACGTCTCACCGGGCCCGTGGTCGACGCTGCCCTCGTCCATGGGGAAGGCGAGCACGTCGGTGGGGCCGTCGCCGCCCATCCACCGGTGGTTGAGCTCGGTCATGTAGTCGATGTCGACCAGCAGCACGGACAGCTCGGCGAGGGGGTTGACCCCCATCTCGTCGAGGGCGTGCCGGGCCACGGCGAGCACGGCGTCGGTGTCGACGTCGACACCCGACTCGTTGGCGATCTCGATGGACAACAGTCTTCCCTCGGTCTAGCGGCGCCGGCCGGCCCGGCCGCCCTGGGCGGACCGCCCCGGCACGGCGTGCACGCTCTGCGCCTGCTGGTTCTCCCGCTCGTCCCAGCGGGCGTACGCGTCGACGATCTCCCCGACCAGCCGGTGGCGGACCACGTCGGAGCTGGAGAGCTCGGCGAAGTGCACGTCCTCCACGTTCTCCAGGATCTCCCGGACCACCCGCAGGCCGCTGGTCGTGCCACCCGGGAGGTCCACCTGGGTGACGTCACCGGTGACGACGATCTTGGAATTGAAGCCGAGCCGGGTGAGGAACATCTTCATCTGCTCGGGCGTGGTGTTCTGCGCCTCGTCGAGGATGATGAACGCGTCATTTAGGGTTCTTCCCCGCATGTATGCCAGCGGCGCGACCTCGATCGTGCCCGCTGCCATCAGCTTGGGGATGGAGTCGGGGTCGAGCATGTCGTGCAGCGCGTCGTAGAGCGGGCGCAGGTAGGGGTCGATCTTCTCGTTGAGCGTGCCGGGCAGGAAGCCGAGCCGCTCGCCCGCCTCGACCGCCGGCCGGGTGAGAATGATCCGGCTGACCTGCTTGGCCTGCAACGCCTGGACGGCCTTCGCCATCGCCAGGTAGGTCTTGCCGGTGCCGGCGGGGCCGATGCCGAAGACGATGGTGTGCGCGTCGATCGCGTCGACGTAGCGCTTCTGCCCCAGCGTCTTGGGACGGATGGTGCGGCCGCGCCGGGAGAGGATGTTGAGCGTCAGGACCTCGGCGGGCCGCTCGGCGCCGCCCTGCTCGAGCATGCCGACGGTACGCCGCACGGCGTCAGTGGTCAGGGTCTCGCCTTTCTCGATGAGTTCCAGCAGCTCGCTGAAGATCCGCTCGGCGAGGGCGTTGTCGGCGGGGGCGCCGGTGATGGTGATCTCGTTGCCCCGGACGTGCACGTCGCTGTCGACCGAGCGCTCGACCAGTCGCAGGATCTCGTCACCCGCGCCGAGCAGGTTGACCATGATCTTGGAATCCGGGACGGTGATCCTGGTCTGCACCCGGGGCGGGCCGGGAGGTGGGGTGCCGGTCATAGGTCGGGCCGAGGGGCCCTGCGCACCTGCTCTCGATCTCGGCGCCGGCCTGCTGGCGCGACGCGCTGACGTTACTGCCATCTTATCTTTCCAACAGCGGTGGCACCCTGCCCATTTCCGCGCGTGGGGCACGAGCGGACCGGTCACCTCTTCCGCGGCCGGGGCGGACCGGACGGAGCGGGTCCTCGGCCCGTCCGGTCGCGCGCGTCAGGAGCCGGCTCGGAAGTCGTACCGCTCGAAGGTCTCCTGGTGCCGGGTGAACCGGTAGGTCGCCCAGTGCATCCGCACCACCGTGCCGTGCTCGTCCCGGGTCAGCCGGAGCAGCTCCCCCGCCTCCCGGCCGGAGACCGTGCGGAACACGTCCGGCCGGTCCGGCAGCGCGACGAAGACCGACGGCGGCTTGCCGGCCGGATCGTCCGCGCCCCGGGCCCGCAGCTCGCCGTCGTGCCAGGAGAAGACGTACTCGAAACCCTCCCCCCACCAGCGGCCGAGCAGCCCGCGTACGCCCTCGGGGGCGGGCGGGCCCGGCTGCCACGGTGTGACGTCGGCGGGGTCGTGCTCGACCGCGGCGGCCAGCAGCCGGTGCGGCAGGTCGAGGACCTCGCCGGCGGTGCCGGAGGAGCCCAGCACCGCGACGCCCATCGCGCCGGGGGTGCCTTCCCCGCCCCGCCGTCCGTAGACGCTGGCCAGGAAGCCGGGCATCGCGCCGTAGTGCCCGACGTGCATGATCCGTTCGCCCTGCGGCACCAGGATCAGGCCGAGCCCGAAGCCGTCGGCCCAGAGCGTCTCGTCGGTGACCGTCGCCGGCCAGCGCATCTCCTCCAGCGTGGCCGGGGCGAGCACCGCGCCGGCCGGGTCCAGCGCCGCCGGGTCGGCGAGGAAGGCCGCCCAGCGGGCCATGTCGGAGGCGGTGCTCCAGAGCTGCGCCGCCGGGCCGACCGCCCCGAAGTCGGTCGGCGGCTCGGGGCGTGCCTCGTCGGAGTAGGCGTCGACCAGGAACCCCGTCGCGGCGTGCGGCCCGGGTTCCGTCGAGGTCCCGGCCAGCCCCAGCGGGGTCAGCACCCGCTCGGCGAGCACCTCCGCCCAGGTGCCGCCCCGCAGGTGGCCGACGAGCCGGCCGAGCAGCGCCATGCCGAGGTTCGAGTAGTGGTAGCGGCGGCCCGGGGGCAGCACCCGCTCGGCCCGGGCCAGGTCGGCGACCAGCCCGTCGGCGTCCGGCATGCGCAGGGTGTCCCAGACGTCGCCGTACGGCTCGCGTTGCAGGCCGGCGGTGTGCGACAGCAGCCGGCGCACCGTCAGCTCGCCGTGGGCCGGCGGGTCCAGGTGTCGGCCCAGCGGGTCGTCGAGGTCCAGCAGGCCGTCGTCGCGGCACTGGAGGGTCAGCACGGCGGTGAGCGTCTTCGTGACCGACCCGATCCGGAACCGGGTGCCCGGCCCCAGCTCGGTGTCGTTGCCGGTCCCGCCGACGGCGCACGTCCAGAGCGGGCGGTCCGCCCGGTGCAGGGCCGCCGACACCGCCGGCACCCGGGCCTGCGCCTGGACCGTCCGGACCATCCGCGACAGGCGGTCGTCGACCACCGTCACGCGAGGTTCCGGGCCAGCATCGGGCCCAGCGGCGCCCCGCCGAGCACGTGCGCGTGCACGTGGAAGACCTCCTGGCCGCCGTACGCGCCGGTGTTGAACATCAGCCGGAAGCCGTCGCCGAGCAGTCCCTCGTCCTCGGCCACGGCGGCGGCTGTGGCGAGCACCTCCCCGGCCAGCGCCGCATCGCCCTGGGCGAGCGCCGCCACGTCGGCGTAGTGCTCCTTCGGGATGACCAGCACGTGCACCGGCGCCTTCGGGTCGATGTCACGGAAGGCGAGCGTGGTGGCGGTTTCCCGGACGATCGTGGCCGGGATCTCCCCGGCGACGATGCGGCAGAAGAGGCAGTCGGTTCCCATGCGGGGCAGTGTAAGGAAGGGCACCTGTCAACGCCTTCGGTAGCGGAAGGGTCCCTTCCTCGCACCGGGGGTAGGCCAGGCATGATGGCCGGCGTGACTTCACGGGCGGTACTGGTGACGGGGGCCTCGCGCGGCATCGGGCGGGCGGTGGCGACCGCGTTCGCGGCAGGCGGCGACCGGGTGGCGATCCACCACCGGGACTCGGCGGAACTGGCCGAGGGGCTGCGCGCCGAACTGCCCGGCGAGGGGCACGTCGTGGTCCGCGCCGACCTCACCGACCCGGACGCCGTACGGGCCATGGTCGACGAGGCGGCCGGCCTGCTCGGCGGGCTCGACGTGCTGGTCAACAACGCCGGCGTGTACGGCGAGCGGGACGCCCCGCACCCGGTCTTCGGCGCCTCCTACGAGCAGTGGCGCGCGCAGTGGCGGCAGGTGCTGGAGACCAACCTGACCGGCGCGGGCAACGTCATCTGGTGCGCCGCGCAGCACATGCGCGACCGGGGCGGCCGGATCGTCAACGTCTCCTCCCGGGGTGCCTTCCGGGGCGAGCCGGAGCAGCCGGCGTACGGGGCGAGCAAGGCGGGGCTGAACGCGCTGGGACAGTCGCTGGCGGTGGCCCTCGCCCCGTACGGCATCACGATCGCGACGGTCGCCCCGGGCTTCGTGGAGACCGACATGACCACCGGACACCTGAGCGGGGAGCGGGGCGCCGCGATCCGGGCGCAGAGCCCGTTCAACCGGGTGGCCCGCCCCGAGGAGATCGCGGCCGCCGTGCACTGGCTCGCCTCACCGCAGGCGGAGTGGGCCTCCGGCACCATCGTCGACCTCAACGGCGCCTCCTACCTGCGCAGCTGACCGGCTTCGTTCCTCAACGAACTCCCAGCGTGGCGGGGGTGACGGTGGGCAGTGCCGGGGTAAGGGTTGCCGGCATGACGGACAGCGTGCTGGACCTCACCGACGACTACCAGGTGGTCGACGGTCACGACGACGATCCCGTACTGCTGCGCCCGGACGGCAGCCCGGTGGACACCTGGCGGGAGGACTACCCGTACGACGAGCGCATGGAGCGCACGGAGTACGACCACCACAAGCGGCTGCTCCAGATCGAGCTGCTGAAGCTCCAGGACTGGATCCGGGAGTCCGGTGAGCGGCTCGTGATCCTCTTCGAGGGGCGCGACGCGGCCGGCAAGGGCGGGACGATCAAGCGCTTCATGGAGCACCTCAATCCGCGCGGCGCGTCGGTGGTGGCCCTCGCCAAGCCGAACGAGCGGGAGTCCACCCAGTGGTACTTCCAGCGGTGGCTCGGGCACCTGCCGGCGGCCGGCGAGATCGTGCTGTTCGACCGGTCCTGGTACAACCGCGCCGGGGTGGAGCGGGTGATGGGCTTCTGCACCCGCAAGGAGTACCTCGAGTTCCTCCGCCAGGCCCCCGAACTGGAGAGGATGCTGGTGCGCTCGGGCATCCGCCTGGTCAAGTTCTGGTTCTCGGTGTCCCAGAACGAACAGCGCACCCGGTTCGCCGTCCGCCAGGTGGACCCGGTGCGGCAGTGGAAGCTCTCCGACATGGACATCGCCTCCCTCGACAAGTGGGACGAGTACACCGAGGCCAAGGAGGCGATGTTCTTCTACACCGACACCGCCGACGCACCGTGGACGGTGCTGAAGAGCAACGACAAGAAGCGGGCCCGGATCGAGGCGATGCGCCACGTACTGAGCCGCTTCGACTACTACGACAAGGACCACGAGGTGGTCGGCGTACCGGACCCGCTGATCATCGGCCCGGCCGGGCTGGACCTGGACCCGGAGGAGCAGACGGTGCACGTCTTTCCCAGGCTCTGACCCCCGCCGGACGCGCGCCCCGACCACGCTGGCCGAAATGCCCTGGCCAGCGACGGTCAAGGACGAGGCCCGCACCGCTGGTGACCGACCCGTCGGGCCGCGGCCTCCGGGCCGGAGGTCACCGTCGTCGCGGTCAGCCCACAGCAGGGTACGAAAGGATCTGTCCTGTATCGAATACAGGCTGGCTCACGATTCAGTGCAGCCGGAGTGTCCGGCGCACCGTGACGACGAGCAGGACGACAGCGCCGCCGACCAGCAGGAGGGCCTGGAGCGACTGGAACAACCAGAATCGACTGGCTGGATGGACGTCGAAGGCCGCCTGGTATCCCTTGGCGAGCAGGCAGTCTTGTTCGGCGAGTTCGGCCCGGCTCGACGACGGGTCGACGCCGGCGGCGGGTGGGCACACGCTGGACAGCGAGCCGTCCACCACCCGGCCGTCCGGGGCCACCCGCATCTCGGCGACGATGACGTCCCCGTTGGCGATGAGAGCGTCCCGGCTCACGCCGACCTGCCGGTCCGGCTTGGCGTAGAGGTCGTGACTGACGATGACCGCAGGGATGGCAACGGCGATCACCGCCACGGTGACCGCCATGGCCGGCACGGTGCGGCGCAGGATGGCGCTGGCGGCGGCGCCGACTGCGAATGCGAAGAGCCACCACGCGGCAGGCGCGAGGCCGACGATGTTGAACTTGCCGGGGTTGGTGAAGGAGGAGTCAGGGAAGGCACCCTCGAACACCGCGTTCCACCGACCGACCATCACCGCCAGGGCTGCCCCGGCGACCACGACGGCCACGCACAGCAGGCCGAGCTTGGCGAGGATCCAGCGTAGCGTCGTCACGGACTGGGTCCAGGCCATGCGGAACGTGCCGCGCTCCATCTCCCGAGCCACGAGGGGCGCGCCCCAGAAGGCACCGATCAGTGCCGGTCCCACCAGGGGCAGGTAGCCGAAGACCTGGTAGACGGCGTGGTAACGGTCGAACATCCCGCGGTTGAAGTCGTGACACACCGGCGACGATCCCGGGCAGCCGTCGGGAGCGTGGCCTGCCGCCCACGAGGTGGCTTCGAGGGCGGAGACCAGGAGTATCCCGCCGAGCAGAATCAACGCCCCGAACGTGACCAGCAGCTGGGCGCGGTGCTGACGGTAGGTCAGCCAGACCATCTTGCTCTCCTTCTCAGTTCGCCCGGACGATGTTGGGGCGGGGCAGCGCTGCGGCGTCGGGGTCACGCAGGTAGGTCAGGACGAGGTCCTCGAGGGACAGGGGACGTTCGGTCCACCGCTGGTCCGCAACGGCACCGGCGCCGCGGACCAGCATCGTGGCCTGCCGGCCGGTGCTGCTACGGGCGACGACGGGCAACTGGGCGGCCACCGCCTCGGCGCTGTCCGCCGGGCCGGTCAGTAGCCGGTGCTCGGAGAGCAGGTCGTCGATGTCCCCGCTGACCTGCACACGGCCGCCGTTGAGAACGACCAACCAGTCGCAGGTGCCCGCAAGGTCGGGCACCACGTGCGAGGAGAGCAGGACGGTCATGCCCGTCTCCGCCACGGCGGACATCAGGCTGCTCGTCACGTCGTGTCGGGCCAGGGGGTCCAGGTCGGCGAGCGGCTCGTCCAGCACCAGCAGGTCGGGCCGCTTGGCGATCGCCAGGGTGAGCGCCACCTGGGTCTGCTGGCCGCCGGAGAGCCTCGCCACCCGCCGGTCGAGCGGGATCCTCAACTCGTCGAGCCTGCCGCGGGCCAGGTCGTCGTCCCAGTTCGGATTCATCACCCGGCCGAACCGCATCATCTCCGCGACGGTGAAACCGTCGTAGAGAGGCTTCTCCTGGGCCAGGAACGCGATCCGGGACAGCGCGGCGCCGTCGCGTCCCACCGTCGTGCCGAAGACGCGGACCGACCCCCGAGTGGGTTGCAGCAATCCGACGATCATGTGGAGGAAGGTCGTCTTGCCCGCTCCGTTGGGGCCGACCAGCGCGGCGACCCGACCGGCCGGTACGGCCACCGAACACTCGCGCAGCGCCCAGGTACGGCGGTACTGCTTGCCGAGCCCGGTCGCCTCCAGCGCATTGCCCTCCCGTCGCGCATGGGCCGGATGCTCCTCCGGAGACCTGCCCAGTCCTGGCATGTTCACGACCACCGCATCCTCACTCGTCCTCACGCCGACCGCCGGAACGAATCCATCAACACCGACGCGAACAGCGCCTCCACGTCCTCCTGGTCCAGGCCGGCGCGGCGGGCCTGGCCGACCCAGGCGGACAGCTGGGCGGCGAGTCGGGCCTGCTCACCCGCGTCGGCGGTCCGCAGCGACCGACGGACGAACGTGCCCTGCCCCGGGCGGCCGATGGCGAGGCCCTCCCGCTCGAGCTCCCGGTATGCCTTGAGCACCGTGTTGGGGTTGATCGCCAACCGCGCCACCACCTCCTTGGCGGTGGGAAGCTTGTCGCCGGGTTGAAGAACCCCTAGCCGGAGCGCGTGTTTCACCTGGTGGACGAGCTGTAGATAGGTGGAGACCCCGGACCCACGATCCAGATGGAACTCGATCAACTCCGCCCCCTTTCACTATTTCAATAGTGAAAGGGTGAAGGCGTGAGGGGGCCCTGTCAAGCCACTCCGACGGATCGGCAGTGACTCGCCGCGATCACGCGGGCGTGACGCCGCCGCCGACCACCGGAATGCGCGACAGCCCTGGCACGATGGCGGTGCTGCGGCGCTGAGCCCCCGAGGCGTTCACGTCGCCGCCGCGAGCGGCCCGGCGCACGGGGATGAGCACAGCTCCGGAAGGAACCCGATGCGGCTGCGGCGTACCGACGGTCACCAGTGGCCGAGGCGGGTGGCCAGGACACTGAGGGCAGCCACCCCGGCGGTCGACGTACGCAGCACCGAGGGCCCCAGGCGCACCGGCCGGGCGCCGGCCTCGGCGAAGGCGGTCAGCTCGGCCGGGGCGATGCCGCCCTCCGGGCCGACGACCAGCACGATCTCACCGGCGGCGGGCAGCTCGACGGTGGTCAGCCGCTCCCGCGCCTCCTCGTGCAGGACGAACGTCGCGGCGGCGCCCGCGATCCGGCGGGCCACCGTCGCGGTGGACTCGTCGGGGGCGCCGGCCACCACCGGCAGCCACGACCGGCGGGCCTGCTTCGCCGCCTCGCGGGCCGTCGCCACCCACTTCTCCCGGGCCCGGGCGCCCCGGTCGCCGCGCCACTGCGCCACCGAGCGGGACGCCGCCCAGGGCACGATCTCGTCCACCCCGACCTCGGTCATCGCCTGCACGGCCAGCTCGCCCCGGTCGCCCTTGGCGATGCCCTGCACCACGACGAGCCGGGGGACGGCCGCGTCGACGTACCCCCGGGAGATGACGTCGAGTTCGAGGCTGCCCCGGCCGACGGCCGTGACCACCGCGGACGCGGTCCCGCCCCGGCCGTCGGCGAGCAGGAGTTCCTCGCCGACGCGCAGCCGTTGCACCGTGGCGGCGTGGTGCCCCTCGGGGCCGCCCAGGGTGAGCTGGTCGGCGGTGGGCAGCGACTCGACCAGGAACAGCGGCGCGGACACGACGATCAGGCTAGCCGCCCCGGCGGACGCCGGGGCGGTCAGGCCGCTCAGGCGTGGCCGTTGAAGGCGTCGCGCATCCGGGAGAAGAAGCCGCCCTGCTTGGTGAGCTCGGCGACCTCCTCGCCCCGGGTCTTGGCGAAGTCGCGCAGCATCTTCTCCTGGTCGGCGTCGAGCTTGGTGGGGGTGCGCACGTCGAGGTGGACGTAGAGGTCACCCCGGCCGGTGCCACGCAGGTGCGGCACACCCCGGGCGCGCAGCCGCAGCGTGCTGCCCGGCTGGGTGCCGGCCTTGACGTCGACCGTCTCCTCGCTGTCCAGCGTCTTGATGGTCAGCCGGGTGCCGAGGGCCGCCG
Source organism: Micromonospora sp. AMSO12t (assembly GCF_008806585.1). Classification (NCBI taxonomy): domain Bacteria; kingdom Bacillati; phylum Actinomycetota; class Actinomycetes; order Micromonosporales; family Micromonosporaceae; genus Micromonospora; species Micromonospora sp. AMSO12t. The sequence goes on along the minus strand of NZ_WAAS01000011.1, from coordinate 33,099 downwards.
CGGTCATCGGCACCGTGACGCGGCAGTGCAGGTCGTCGCCCTTGCGGGAGTAGACGTCGTGCGGCCGCTCGTGGATCTCCACGTAGAGGTCGCCGGCCGTGCCGCCGCCCGGGCCGACCTCACCCTGCTGGGCGAGGCGGATGCGCATGCCGTCCTCGACACCGGCCGGGATCTTGACGGTCAGCGAACGGCGGGTGCGGACGCGGCCGTCGCCGGCGCAGGTCGGGCACGGGTGCGGGATGGTGGTGCCGTAGCCCTGGCAGACCGTGCACGGCCGGGCGGAGACCACCTGGCCGAGGAAGGTGCGCTGCACGGACTGCACCTCGCCCCGGCCGGCGCACGCCTCACAGGTGGCCAGGTGGGTGCCGGCCGCCGTGCCGGCGCCGGAGCAGGTGGTGCAGAGCACGGCGGTGTCGACGGTGATCGGCGCCTCGACGCCGAACGCGGTCTCGTGCAGGTCCAGCTCCAGCCGCAGGATCGCGTCGGCGCCGGGCCGGGTACGCGGTCGCGGACCCCGCGAACCGCCGGCCGCGCCGCCGAAGAACGCGTCCATGATGTCCTGGAAGCCGACGAACGGTCCGGCGCCGCCGGGGCCGCCCGGGCCACCCGCACCCCCGCCCCCGGGGGCGAGCGGGTCACCGCCCAGGTCGACGATCTGCCGTTTCCGGTCGTCCGAGAGGACCTCGTACGCGGCGTTGATGTCCTTGAACTTCTCCTGGGCCTCCGGATCCGGATTCACGTCCGGGTGGAACTGCCGCGCCAGCTTGCGGTAGGCGCGCTTGATCTCGTCGTCGGAGGCTTCCCGGCTCACGCCGAGAATGCCGTAGTAGTCCCTGGCCACTGCGTTCCGTGTCCTCATGTTCGTCTCGCGTTGCGCCGGTCGGCGGCCGGAGCCGGCCGTCGGCCCTGACTGGTCAGTTCTGGGCCAGCAGCTCGCCCACGTAGCGTGCCACGGCCCGCACCGTGGCGATGGTGCCGGGGTAGTCCATCCGGGTCGGCCCCAGCACGCCGAGGCCGCCGACGCTGGTCGCGCCCGGCCCGTAGCCGGTGCTGACCACCGAGGCGGCGCGCAGGTTGTCGATCTCGTTCTCGTCGCCGATCAGCACCCGCGTCGTGCTCGGCTCCGCCTCGCCGATGAGCTTGAGCATGACGACCTCCTCCTCCAGCGCCTCCAGGATGGGGCGCAGGGAGCCCTGGAAGTCGAGCAGGCCGCCGCGGGTGAGGTTGGCCGTCCCGGCCAGCGCGATCCGCTCCTCGTGCCGCTCGATCAGCGTCTCCAGCAGCACGGTGGAGAGGGTGGTCATGGCCGGGCGCAGGTGGGGCACCGACTCCTCGACGAGCGCCTGCACCAGCGGCGGGGTCTCCGACAGCCGGGTGCCGACCAGCTTCTCGTTGACCAGCCGGCGCAGGTCCGTGACGTCGTCGGCGGGGATCGGCGCGGGCAGCTCGACCAGCCGCTGCTCGACCCGGCCGGTGTCGGCGATCATGACCAGCATCAGCCGGGTGGTGGAGATCGGCACCAGCTCCAGGTGACGCACCGAGGAACGGGCCAGGCTCGGGTACTGCACGACGGCGACCTGCCGGGTGAGTTGCGCCAGCAGCCGGACGGTGCGGTGCACCACGTCGTCGAGGTCGACGGCGCCGACCAGGAAACGCTCGATCGCCCGGCGCTCGGCCGGGCTGAGCGGCTTCACCCGGGACAGCCGGTCCACGAAGAGCCGGTAGCCCCGGTCGGTGGGCACCCGGCCGGCACTGGTGTGCGGCTGGCGGATGTAGCCCTCCTCCTCCAGCACGGCCATGTCGTTGCGGACGGTCGCCGGTGAGACCCCCAGCTGGTGCCGCTCGACAAGCGCCTTGCTGCCAACGGGCTCCTGCGTGGCGACGTAGTCCTCGACGATCGCGCGCAGCACGGCGAGCTTGCGGTCGTCGAGACCCATCCTCCCCACCTCCTGTCGCACGTCGGCCCCGGCACTCGGGGGGCCGGGGCGGGCTGCTGGCACTCGACTGTAGCGAGTGCCAGTCTACGTCGGCGGGGCCGCCCGCGCGATGATCGACCTGGGGTGATCAGTCCGATCGGCGACCGCGCGGGCCCACCCGACGCCCCCGTGGGGCCGGTGTTCCGGGCGTCCCGGCCGGTCGCGCTGGTGCCGCCTTGCCGGCTGCCCCTACCGTGACCTTCATGACTGAACCACCTCGCCCTCCCGGAGCGGGGGACCCCGGCTTCCCGCCGGACCCGACCGCCCCGTCGGGGGTTCCCGGCCCCGCCGGCTCCGGCGACCCCACCGCACCACTGTCCGGGGCACCGGGCCCGGGCAGCCATCCTCCACCCGGTGGCTATCCGCCGCCCACCGGTGACCAGCCGCCGTCGGGCGGCTACCCTCCGCCCGGCGACTACCCACCGCCCGGTGGCTACGGACCGCCCGGCGACTACCCGCCGCCCGGCGGCTACGGACCGCCCGGCGGCTACGGAGCGCCGGGGGCCGGCTATCCGGCCGGTGGCGGCTACGGGCCACCGACGGGCGGCTACGCCAGCAACGAGGACAAGAACTGGGCCCTGATCGCCCACTTCGGCGGCGCGGCCGGCGTGATCGTCGGCGGCGGCATGCTCGGCTGGCTGGCGCCGCTCATCGCGCTGATGGTCCGGGGGCAGCAGTCGCCGACCGCCCGGGCGCACGCCGCCGCGGCGCTGAACTTCCAGCTCACCTGGACGATCGTCGGGGTGCTGAGCTGGGTGGTCACGCTGATCACCTGCGGGGTGCTGTTCTTCGTCCCCATGCTCGTCTCGCTGGTGCCGCTGATCTTCGGCATCATCGGCGGGCTCAAGGCCAACGAGGGCGTGCTCTACCGCTACCCGCTGACCTACACCTTCACCAAGTGACCCGGGTCGGCCGCTCCCCCGGCCGGCCCCGGCACGCGGCTCAGGGCAGCAGGTCGCGGACGACCGCGTCGGCGAGCAGCCGGCCCCGCAGGGTCAGCACGGCCCGGCCGGCCGCGTGCTCGTCGGCGGCCAGCAGCCCGTCGGCGAGGGCCCGCGCGGCGCCGGCCCGACCGGCGTCGTCGAGGGCGTCCAGGGGCAGCCCGGAGGCGAGGCGCAGCCGGAGCATGACGTCCTCCATGTGCGCCTCGTCGGCCGTGAGCACCTCGCGGGCCAGGCCGGGCGACTCGCCGCCGGCGAGCCGCTTCGCGTACGTCGTGGGGTGCTTGACGTTCCACCAGCGCACGCCGCCGACGTGGCTGTGCGCCCCCGGGCCGAGGCCCCACCAGTCGGCGCCGGTCCAGTAGAGCAGGTTGTGCCGGCACCGGGCCGCCTCGTCGCGGGCCCAGTTCGACACCTCGTACCAGGAGAGGCCGGCCGCGCCGAGGGCGGCCTCCGCGGCGAGGTAGCGGTCCGCGGCGACGTCGTCGGAGGGGTACGGCAGCTCGCCGCGCCGCATCCGGGCGGCCAGCCGCGTGCCGTCCTCCACGATCAGGGCGTACGCGCTGACGTGGTCCACCCCGGCGGCGACGACCTGGTCGAGGGAGGCGGCGAAGTCCGCCTCGGTCTCCCCCGGCGTGCCGTAGATCAGGTCCAGGTTGACGTGGTCGAACCCGGCGTCGCGGGCCTCGCGGGCGGCGGCGACGGCCCGGCCGGCGCTGTGCGTGCGGTCGAGGATCGCCAGCACCCCCGGCGCGGCGGACTGCATGCCCAGCGAGATCCGGGTGTAGCCGGCGGCCCGCAGCGCCTTCAGCGACTCGGGCGTGACCGATTCCGGATTGGCCTCGGTGGTCACCTCGGCGCCGGGCGCGAGCCCCCAGGTGCGGTCGATGCCGTCGAGGATCCGCGCCAGGTCGTCGGCGGGGAGCAGGGTCGGGGTGCCGCCGCCGACGAAGACCGTGTCCACCCGGGGCGGGGGCGCGTCGCCCAGCACCCGGCGGGCGAGCGCCAGCTCGGCCAGCACGGTGTCGGCGTAGTCCTCCCGGCCCGCCCCGCCGCCCAGTTCGGCGGCCGTGTACGTGTTGAAGTCGCAGTAGCCGCAGCGGCTGGCGCAGAACGGCACGTGCACGTACACGCCGAAGCCGCGCGCGCCGACGGCTCGGGTGGCGGTGGCGGGCAGCGAGCCGTCGACGGGGACGGTTTCGCCTTCTGGAAGGACGCCGGGCATGGCCACTAGTGTGCCCGGCATGACCTCTCCAGACGTGCTCGTGCGGGTCGCCACGGCCCGTGGGGTGACCACCCTCACCCTGGACAGCCCGCACAATCGCAACGCGCTCTCCACGCCGCTGATGACCCAGCTGCTGGCCGGCCTCGCCGAGGCGGTCGCCGACGACGCCGTACGCGTGGTCGTGCTCGACCACGGGGGCCCGGTCTTCTGTTCCGGCGCCGACCTGAAGGAGACGGCCGCCGCGTACGCCAGCGGGAGCGTGCCGGCCGGGATGCTCGGCGACGTGCTCGCGGCGGTCTGGGAGTGCCCGAAGCCGGTGGTGGCGAAGGTGGCCGGCCCGGCCCGGGCGGGCGGCCTCGGTCTCATCGCGGCGGCCGACCTGGCGGTGTGCGCGCGGGAGGCGACGTTCGCCTTCACCGAGGTGCGGATCGGCGTGGTGCCGGCGGTCATCTCCGCGACCGTGCTGCCCCGCCTGCACCCCCGCGCGGCGGCCGAGCTCTACCTGACCGGCGACACCTTCGACGGCCGGCGGGCGGCCGAGATCGGCCTGGTCACCGTCGCCGTGCCGGCGGACGGACTGGACGCGGCGGTTGCGGGGTACTGCGACTCTCTGGTGCGGGGGGCACCGGGCGCGCTGGCCGGGGCGAAGCAGCTGTTGCGCCGGCCGCCCGCCACGGACCTGCGGGCGGAGATCGCCGACCTGTCCACCCTCTCGACCGGGTACTTCCTGTCGGAGGAGGGACGCGAGGGCGTCCTGGCGTTTCGGGAGAAGCGGCCGGCGCGCTGGGTGCCCGCCGACGGCGACGCGGGCGCCGACCGGTGACACCGGGCCGGGGCGGGGGTGTGGCCGCGCGGTGAGCGGGGACTGCGGGTTGCGTCCCGGCGGCCCGCCGGGGCGTCCGCCCGGCGGGCCGGTGCCACGCCCGGCGCTCTTGGAGAACCGGTCGGACGACCCGGAAGGCACCACGAGGGACGTACGCTTGTCGGACTGTCGATCAGGGGGTGTGGGTGCGTACTCGGGCAGTCGTGGCGGGCGGTGTCGTCCTCGTCGTCCTCGTCGCGGTCGGGATCTGGATCGTCATCCGGCAGATGGGCGGGCAGCTGCGCCTTCCCCTGGCCAGCCGGACCTGCACGGTGCAGGCGGACGGCCGGGTGGCGCTGGACCCCGACCAGATGGCCAACGCGGCGACGATCGCGGCCATCGGCATCCAGCGGAAGATGCCCGAGCGGGCCGTCGTCGTGGCGCTGGCCACCGCCTACCAGGAATCCGGCCTGCGCAACCTCGCGGGCGGCGACCGCGACTCGGTCGGGCTGTTCCAGCAGCGCCCCAGCCAGGGGTGGGGCACCCCGGAGCAGATCCGCGACCCCCGCTACGCGGCCAGGAAGTTCTACGCCGGGCTGAAGAAGGTGCGCGGCTGGGAGCAGATGCGGGTCACCGACGCGGCGCAGAAGGTGCAGCGCTCGGCCTTCCCGGAGGCGTACGAGAAGTGGGCCGACGAGTCCGAGGTGCTGACCCGGGCCCTGGTCGGGCACGCCACCGGCGCGGTCGCCTGCACGGTGGGCCGCGACCCGGCGATGCGCGGCGAGGCCGCGGCGACCGCGCTGACCCGCGGCCTGTCGTTGGACTGGGGCCTGGCCGGCGCGACCACCGCGGCGGACCTGACGGGCCTGACGGTCCCGGCCGCCGACGAGCTGCGGGGCTGGCGGTACGCGCACTGGCTGGTCTCGCACGCCCAGGACCACGGCGTGAAGCGGGTGCGCTTCGGCGACCTGGAGTGGACGGCCCGCGACGGCACCTGGAACCGGACCGACGACACGCCGGCCACCGGGCGGGTCGTCGCGGAGGTCTTCGCCGAGGCGTAGTGGCCCCCGATCTCCTTACCGGCAGTCACCGCATAAACCGGCATTACCGGCGATAACTCTCGCCACGCCACCCGGCTCTGACAGATCGTCACCGCGCCGCTCCCCACAGTCCGGACAACGGTCGCATATCGTGCTGGGCAGTACCCCGCCCCGAAACCAGCGGGTTACGATCGGCGGCCTGTGCCAGCAATGGTTTCGCCTCATGGGGAGGGGTACGTCGAAGTGTTCGACTACGGCGACCGGACCGGTTACGAACCGATCAGTGACACCGACCGCAAGGAGTTCCACGAGCAGGGCTTCCTCCTGCTGCGCAACGTCCTGACGGAGGACCACCGGGCGGCGCTGGAGGCGGCGGTGGACCGCGTCTACGCCGAGGAGAAGGCGAAGGGCACCACCACCAAGGACGGCACCCTGCACCTGTTGGGCTTCCTGGAGCGCGACGAGCTCTTCGGCGACCTGCTGACCCACCCGATCGCCTTCCCGTACATGTGGGGCCTGGCCGGCTGGAACATCTACACCCACCACAACCACCTGGACGTCACCCCGCCGGCGGCGGAGCCGGAGAAGCCCTACTGGGGGTGGCACCAGGACGGCTACCGGCAGAACTCCGACCCGGAGACGATGGACCCGAACCTGCCCCGGCCGATGTTCTCGCTCAAGGTGGCCTACGTCCTCTCCGACCTGTCGGAGAACGGCCGGGGCGCCACCAAGGTGATCCCGGGCAGCCACCTGTGGAACTCGCTGCCCCGCCCGGCGGACACCTCCGTGCACAACCCGGACCCGGAGGGCACGGTGGAGATCACCGCCAACCCCGGTGACGCCTTCATCTTCGACCGCCGCCAGTGGCACTCGCGGTCCACCAACCTGTCGACCATCACCCGCAAGATGCTCTTCGTCGGCTACACCTACCGGTGGATCCGACCGCTGGACGAGCTGCACATCGACAAGGACGGCGAGTGGTGGGCCAACCGCACGCCGGTGCAGCGCCAGCTCTGCGGTGAGGGCACCCACACCGCCAACTACTGGGGCATCAACTGGGACGGCTACATCGACGACGAGATCCCGCTGCGCAAGGAGCTCAAGCAGCGCGGCCTGCTCGACCGCAACGTGCCCTGGCTGCGCTGAGCCGGTCACCCGGCGCGCGCCGAGCCGACGTCGGACGGGCCCCCTCCCCCACGGGACGGGGCCCGTTCCCGTTCACCCGCCCGCCGTCAGCTCCGGCCGGCGAGCCGGCGGCGCACCTTCTCCCGGACCCCGTCTGGCAGGTCGGGCGCGTCGAGCAGCCGGGGCAGCAGCTCAGGCTCCAGGCTCAGGGCCCGGAACACCTCGCCGATCGTCACCCCGTGCGCGGGCCGGTCCACCACCTCGACCGGGTCCCCCGCGCCGACCTCCCCCTCGCGCAGCACCCGCAGGTACGCCCCGGGCGTCGCCCGTACCGTGAACCGTTTGATCAGGTCGGGTACGCCCCAGAAGCCGGCGAAGGTGGTGCACGGCGTGCGCGGCTTGGTCACCTGGAGCAGCGCGGACCCGACCGCCCACTGCTCGCCGATCACGGCCCCCGTCACGTCCACCGCGTACGTGGTCAGGTTCTCCCCGAAGCCGCCGGGGCGGATGCTGCGGCCCATCTCCCCCGCCCACCAGGACGCGTCCTCCTCGGCGTACGCGTAGACCGCCTGCTCCGGACCGCCGTGGTGGGCGCGTTCGCCGATGAAGTCGCCGGCCACCCCGTCCACGCGCAGCAGCACCGGGCCGCCGACGGGCCGCTTGTCGATGCCGCTGCGGCCGCTCGCGTCGCCCGCCCATTCCGCCTCGGTCACGCCGCCGAGGTTCACCGAAGCCAGCCTGCCCGTCATGGCGGTCAGCCTAGCCCGCTGCCGAACGCCCCCGACAGGCGAAGGAAGGGCCCTCGTACACGAGGGCCCTTCCTTGCACTGCGCGTTTGGAGCCGGCCAGGGCCGGCTCCTCCCCGTGCGGGGGGTCAGCCCTTGACGGCGCCGGCCACCAGCCCGGAGACCATCCGCCGTTGCACCAGCAGGAAGAAGATGATCACCGGCAGGGTGAACAGCGTGGACGCGGCCATCACCGGGCCCCAGGCGGTGTCGTCGCGGCCGAAGAAGAACGTCATCGCGACCGGCAGGGTGTAGCTCTCCTGGTCGTTGATGAAGGTCAGCGCGAAGATCAGCTCGTTCCAGGCGGTGATGAACGAGAAGATGCTCGTCGCCACCAGGCCGGGCGCCACCAGCGGGAAGAGGACCTTGCGGAAGATCTGCGCCCGGCTGGCCCCGTCGATGGCGGCGGCCTCCTCCAGTTCCTTGGGCACCGCGGCGACGAAGCCGCGCAGCATCCACACCGCGAACGGCAGCGAGAAGCCGAGGTAGGTGAGGATCAGGCTCGGCAGGGTGTTGTAGAGCCCGAGCCGCTGGATCATCAGGAACAGCGGGATGACCAGCGCCTCCAGCGGGATCATCTGCACTATCAGCAGCATGATCAGGAAGGTGGTCCGCAGCTTGAACCGGAACCGGGCCACGGCGGTGGCGGCCAGCAGCGCCACCAGACCGCTGAGCACCACGGTGGCGACCGCCACCAGCGCGCTGTTGAGGAAGAAGTCGCCGAAGGTGACGCCCGGGATCAGGTTGCCGGTGAGGATCTGCCGGTAGTGCTCCAGGGTCGGCTCGGTGGGCACCGGCCGGGGAGTGGACGAGAAGATCTCCGAACTCGGCTTCAGCGAGGTCGCGATCATCCAGTAGACCGGGAACGCGGCGAAGAGCGCCACCAGCAGCCCCGCGCCGTTGAGCGCGAGTCGCTTCGCGCCCCCGCCGCCTCCGCGTCGGGTCACGCGTCCTCCTCCTGCTTGAGCACCATGCGGACGTAGAGGCCGGTCACCACCAGCAGGATCAGGGTGAGGATCACCGCGATCGCGGCGCCGAGACCGTACTTCGGCGGGGGTGAGAACGCCTCGGCGTACGAGTAGATGGAGAGCATGAACGTCGGCCGGTCCTGCGTGCCGCCGGCCAGCACGAACTGCTGGGTGAAGACCTTGAAGTCCCAGATCGTGGAGAGCACGATCAGGATCCCGAAGACCGGCCGCAGCAGCGGGAAGGTGATCTTCCAGAACACCTTCCACGGTCCGGCTCCGTCGACCCGGGCCGCCTCGTGCAGCTCACTCGGCACGCTCTTCAGCCCGGCGAGCACGCTGACCGCGATGAACGGGAACGAGTGCCAGACCACCACCAGCGTCAGGATCGAGAAGAACAGCAGCGGCGAGTTGAACCAGCCGTAGCCCGTCCAGTCGCTGCGCCCGAAGAGGCTCTGCGACAGCCCGTCGGGCAGCGCGTTGAACAACCAGGTGACCAGGCCGCTGGTGTCGTCGAAGATCCATTTCCAGACGATCGTGCCGGTCAGCGCCGGGGTGGCCCAGGCGAGCATCACGCAGCTGGCCACGAAGGCGGCCATCTTCTTGCCGAGCCGGTTGAGCAGCAGCCCGACCAGGGTGCCCAGGATCATCGTGAGCACGACGTTGGCCACCGCGAAGAGCACGGTGTTGCGCAGCACCGTCAGGAAGAACGGATCGCTGAGGATCTCGGCGTAGTTGCCGAAGCCCACCCACGGCCACTCACGGTCGCCGCGCAACTGTCGGACGTTGTTGAGCTGGTGGAAGGACATCACCACCACCTGGCCGAGCGGCCAGAGCAGCAGCACGCCGATGATCACCAGGCAGGGCAGGAGCAGCAGGTAGGGCAGGCGGTCCACCCGGCGACGCCGCCGCGCGGGGGTCTCCCGCGCGGCGGCCGTCTCCGGCGCCTCGGTCAGCGTGGTCACTTGGCGTTGAGGATGCTTTCCATCTCCGCGGCCGCGTCGGCGGTAGCCTTCTCGACCGTCTTCTGACCCTTCATGACCGAGCTGTTCATCGCCTGGGTCACCGTCTTGGTCCGGCTGACCTCCACCCACTTCGGGGTGAGCGGCGTGAGCTTGGTGTTCTGCATCGTGGTGGCGAACGCCGACATGATCTTGTCGTTGGCGTACTTGTCGCCGCCGACCAGGTCCTTGTAGACCGGGAAGAAGCCGAGGCTGTCGGCGAAGGCCTGGTCGTTCTTCTTGTTCACCAGCACGGTCAGGTAGTCCCAGGCGAGATCCTGCCGCTCGCTGTCCTTCCAGATCGCGACGTCGGAGCCGCCGGCGAAGCCGGGTGCCGCCTTGCCGTCGGGGCCGGGGATCGGGAACGTACCCCAGACCTTCTCGATCTCCGGGTTGTCCTTCTTGATGGCGCCCTGCTGCCAGCTGCCGCCGAAGGCCATCGCCGCCTTGCCGGTGGCGAACTGGGTCCGGGCGTCGATCTCGTTCCAGCCCGCGGCGGCCGGCGGGGCCACCTTGTGCACGGTCACCAGGTCCGTCCAGAACTTGACGGCCTTCTGCGCCTCGGGCGTGTTGTAGCCGGACTTCCAGGAGTCGCCCTGCTGCGTGGCGATCTCCGCGCCGGCGCCCCACAGGAACGAGTAGAACGGCAGCTCGGAGTTGCCCGGCAGTGCGATGCCGTAGGTGCCCGGCTTCTTGGCCTGCACGGTCTTGGCGGCGGCGACCAGCTCGTCCCAGTTGGTCGGCGGCTTGACGCCCGCCTCGGCGAACCAGTCGGCGCGGTAGTACATCCCCCGGACACCGGCGTACCACGGGACGCCGTACTGCTTGCCGTCGAGCTGGGCGTTCTTGACCAGGTCGGGGAGGAGGTCCTTGCCCTCGGTCCAGCCGTTCATCCGGTCGGTCACGTCGGCCAGCGCCTCCTGCGCCGCCCAGCCCTGGGTCTCGGTGTTGCCCAGCTCGGTGATGTCCGGCCCCTCGCCACCGGCGAGCGCGGCCTGGAACTTCTTCGGCGCCTCGAGCCAGGGGATGTACTGGACCACCACGTCCGTGTCCGGGTGCTTCTGCCGGAACTCGGTCTCGACGCCGTCGAGGAACTTGGTCTGCGCCTCGCTGCCCTCGCCCATCATCCAGACCGTCAGCTTGCTGTTGTCGGCGGCCTTGTCGTCATCCGAGCCACCGCAACCGGCCAGGACCATCGCGGCCGAGGCCACGACGGCGGTGACCGGGGCCAGCCGCTTCCACCTGTTCACGCCACATCTCCCTCGCGCCGCTTGGCACTAACCTTCTCCGCCGCACCTTAGTAGGAAAAATTCCTTTACGACAGTGGGCGGTTGGCGAAAGAGAGGCGACGGTACCGCAGCGGGTCGGTCACGCGCGGCCGGGCGCGGGGGGCGAAACCGGGCGCACCCAGACGATCGGGCGTACGCGAAACGGGCGCCCGACCTGTGCGGTCGGACGCCCGTCGAGCGGTACGGGAATTACCGGTGGGTGACGCTGCGGCGACGACCCACACCGGCGACCAGCGCCACGGCGATCGCAGCCAGCACCACCTGGACCAGCAGCTCGCCCCAGTCGACACCGGCGGTCGAAGTGGCGATACCCATCGCCCGGGCCAGCACGGTGCCCAGCAGCGCGGCGCCGACACCGATCAGCATGTGCAGCCACATCGGCATGTTCTGGCGGCCCGGCACGAGCAGGCGACCCAGAGCGCCGACAATGAGACCGACGATGAGCGCAGTGACGATGCCCCAAACGGTGAGCTCCATGTCGCCCTCCTCCTTGAGAAAGTCAGTTCCACGATCTGTGGTGTTCCTGTCGTGACCGCTAAGTTCCCGACCCGCCGAAATTCCAAACCGCTTTTCTGGGGCACCGGTTCGGCACGCTCCAGACCGGACTTCCGGCACCGCCGCAGCGCCGCCGGGTCCGGCCGGGACCGGGCGGACGGACGCCCCGGACTGCCCGTGAAGGGCCCCGGGGCGTACGCGAAACGGGCGCCCGACCTGTGCGGTCGGACGCCCGTCGAGCGGTACGGGAATTACCGGTGGGTGACGCTGCGGCGACGACCCACACCGGCGACCAGCGCCACGGCGATCGCAGCCAGCACCACCTGGACCAGCAGCTCGCCCCAGTCGACACCGGCGGTCTCCGTGGCGATACCCATCGCCCGGGCAAGCACGGTGCCCAGCAGCGCGGCGCCGACACCGATCAGCATGTGCAGCCACATCGGCATGTTCTGGCGGCCCGGCACGAGCAGGCGACCCAGAGCGCCGATGATAAGACCAACGATGAGCGCAGTGACGATGCCCCAAACGGTGAGCTCCACGTCGCCCTCCTCCTTCAAAAAGAATCAGTTCCACTGTCTGTGGTGTTCCTGTCGTGACCGCTAAGTTCCCGACCCGCAGAAAACCCAAACCGGTTCGACCGACGAAGACGACGTCGTACATCAATGGCGCACCGGCGGTGACCGCACCCGCGCGATCATTCGCGCAGGTGGCGCCCTTCTGCCCGGCGGGCGGAGCCCGGGGGCCACGGGGCCGAAAAATTCCTCCGACGCGAACGGCCGGCGCCCCGGGACGGGCGGGACCACCGAGGGTCCGCAGCCCGGCCGGGGCGCCGGCCGTCGTACGTCGTCATCCGCCGGACGCACCGGCGGCAGGTCACTTCTTGCCGGGGGCCTTCCCGTCGCCGGAGTCGGAGGAGAGCGCGGCGATGAAGGCCTCCTGGGGGACCTCCACCCGGCCCACCATCTTCATCCGCTTCTTGCCCTCCTTCTGCTTCTCCAGCAGCTTGCGCTTGCGGCTGATGTCACCGCCGTAGCACTTGGCGAGCACGTCCTTGCGGATCGCCCGGATGGTCTCCCGGGCGATCACCCGGCTGCCGATCGCCGCCTGGATCGGCACCTCGAACTGCTGGCGCGGGATCAGGTTGCGCAGCTTCGCCGCGATCGTGACGCCGTAGTTGTACGCCTTGTCCTTGTGCACGATCGCGCTGAACGCGTCCACCGGCTCACCGTGCAGCAGGATGTCGACCTTCACCAGGTCGGACGCCTGCTCGGTGGAGGGCTCGTAGTCCAGCGAGGCGTAGCCCTTGGTACGGCTCTTCAACTGGTCGAAGAAGTCGAAGATGATCTCCGCGAGGGGCAGCGTGTAGCGCAGTTCCACCCGGTCGGCGGAGAGGTAGTCCATGCCGAGCAGGCTGCCCCGGCGGCCCTGGCAGAGCTCCATCACCGCGCCGACGTAGTCGTTCGGGGTGAGCACCGTGGCGCGCACGACCGGCTCGTACACCTCGGCGATCTTGCCCGTGGGGTACTCGCTCGGGTTCGTCACGACGATCTCCTCGCCGTCCTCCGTGATGGCCCGGTAGACCACGTTCGGCGCGGTGGAGATGAGGTCGAGGTTGTACTCGCGCTCCAGCCGTTCCCGGATGATCTCCAGGTGCAGCAGGCCGAGGAAGCCGCACCGGAAGCCGAAGCCGAGCGCGCCGGACGTCTCCGGCTCGTAGTCGAGCGCGGCGTCGTTGAGCTTGAGCTTGTCCAGCGCCTCGCGCAGGTTGGGATAGTCGGAGCCGTCGATCGGGTAGAGGCCCGAGTAGACCATCGGCTTCGGGTCCTTGTAGCCGCCGAGGGCCTCCTTCGCCGGCCGGGAGTTGATGGTGATCGTGTCACCGACCCGGGACTGGCGGACGTCCTTCACGCCGGTGATCAGGTAACCCACCTCGCCGACGCCGAGCGCGTCGCCCTTCACCATCTCGGGCGAGATGACGCCGATCTCCAGCAGCTCGTGCACGGCGGCGGTCGACATCATCTTGATCCGGTCGCGGGCGCTGATCCGCCCGTCGATGACCCGGACGTAGGTGACCACGCCCCGGTAGACGTCGTAGACCGAGTCGAAGATCATGGCGCGGGCGGGTGCCTCCGCGTCGCCGACCGGGGGCTTGAACTGCCGGACGATCTCGTCGAGCAGGTACGGCACGCCCTCGCCGGTCTTGCCGGACACCTTGATGCAGTCCGCCGGGTCGCCGCCGATCAGGTGCGCCAGCTCCTCGGCGTACTTCTCCGGCTGGGCGGCCGGCAGGTCGATCTTGTTGAGCACCGGGATGACGTGCAGGTCGTTCTCGAGCGCCAGGTAGAGGTTCGCCAGGGTCTGCGCCTCGATGCCCTGCGCGGCGTCGACCAGCAGGATCGCGCCCTCGCAGGCGGCCAGCGACCGGGACACCTCGTAGGTGAAGTCGACGTGGCCCGGGGTGTCGATCATGTTGAGCACGGCGGTCTCGCCGGCCCGGTCGCCCTCCCGGATGGTCCAGGGCATCCGGACGGCCTGGCTCTTGATCGTGATGCCGCGCTCGCGCTCGATGTCCATCCGGTCGAGGTACTGCGCACGCATCTGCCGGGGGTCGACCACGCCGGTGAGCTGCAACATCCGGTCGGCCAGGGTCGACTTCCCGTGGTCGATGTGGGCGATGATGCAGAAGTTCCGGATGCGCGCCGGGTCGGTGGCACCAGGAGCGTTCGCGCCGGAATCGAGCGTCGGTGGCACAGCGGTCCGTTCTGATCGGCTGACGTGAGCGGGCCGGCACGACGCCGGCTCCCTCTATGCTCCCACGTCGCCGCCGCGCGTCCGCTGCGCGGGCGATCCCCGCCGCCGGGACCGCCCCGGGAGCGCCGCCTCGCCCGGCGTCGCGAGCACCGCCCCCTCACCCGGCGTCGCCTCCCGCGCCGCGCCGAGCGGCGAAGGGGCGAGCGGCGGAGGGGCGAGCGGGGTCACTCGGCGGGGGGCTCGACGAAGAGGGCGGCGAGCTTGGGCAGCCGCCGCTTCGCCTCCTCCTCGTCGTCGAAGTCCCAGAAGTCGTTGAGGTCGGGCACCGGCGCCAGCTCCGGGTCCGCCGGCAGCTCGGCGGCGGTGACCCGGCGGTACGCGTCCCACGGCGCCGCCAGCATCTCGGCGGCCGAGAACTCCTCACCGCTGAGCGAGGCCGCCCTGACCTGGGACAGCCCGGCCAGCGAGTCCGGGTCGGCGACGGCACGTGCGAACACCTCGCGACCCTGGGTCATCAGCCAGCCCCGGAAGTGGTGGAAGCCCTCGTCGGACACACCACCGTTGATCAGGTAGGCGGCACCCCAGAGGTCGACCTTGTGGGAGGCGGACAGCACCCGCGCCTGGTGGCGGGCGTACCCGACGATGTCCTCCGGGTCGCGCTCGGCGAGCAGGGCGACGGCCCGCGCGGCGACCGCGTGCGGCTCTCCCCCGCCGCCGGCCCGGGCCCGGTCGATCAACTGCCAGAAGTCGTCGGTCCTCATGGCCTGGCAGTCTGGCAGACCTCGCGCCGCTCCCGCCCCGCCAAGGGAGGCACGGCGGGTCGCGGGCGCAGTGGCGGTGCGGGCCGATGCCCCGCCCGGCAGCATGGTGGCGTGACCCCGACGTCCCCGCCGCCCGTGCCGTACCACGCGACCGCCCGCCGGCCGGAGTGGGCGACGCTGCCGGCGGCGCTGCGTACCGCCATCGGCGACCGCCTCGGCGCGCCCGTGGTCGCGGCCCGGGTCGCCGGCGCCGGCTTCACCCGCGGCTTCGCCGCCATGCTCCGCACCGCCGCCGGGGACCGGGCCTTCGTCAAGGCCGCGGCCACCGCCGAGCAACCGCGACTGGTCGACTGGTACGCCCGGGAGGCCGCGATCCTCGACCGGCTCCCGGCCGGGCTGCCGGCGCCCCGCCCCCGGTGGACCCTGTACGAGGCCGGCTGGTTCGCGCTCTGCCTCGACGCCGTCGACGGGCACACGCCCCGACTGCCCTGGGACCCCGCCGAGCTGACCGCGACCCTGACCGGGTACGCCGACGTCGCCGCCGCGCTGGCCGGTGCGCCGGCCGGGCTGCGCGAACTCGGGCTGCCCCACCTCGCCGACCTGGCCCGCGACGACATCCTCTGGTGGGGCGAGGTGGCCGCCGGCCGGGAGCCGGCACCGCCGCTGCCCGCGCCGCTCCGGGACCGCCTGCCCGAGCTGGTCGCGCTGGAGTCCCGCCTCCCCGCGTACGCCGCCGGCGCCACCGGCCTGATCCACGGCGACCTGCGGCTGGACAACGTGCTGATCGACGGGGCGGGGCGGGCCTGGTTCTGCGACTGGACGTGGCTCTGCCAGGGGCCGCCCTGGTTCGACCTGGTGACCCTGCTGCTCACCGCGTACGCCGACGGCCTGGACGCCGACGCGCTCTTCGCCCGGCACCCGGCATCGGCGGGTGCGCCTCCCGACGCGCTGGACGCCAGCCTCGCCGCCCTCTCCGGCTACTTCCTCACCACCGCCGCCTCGGCGCCCGGTACCGCGTCACCGCACCTCCCGGCGCACCAGCGGTGGAGCGGCGAGCAGTCACTCGGCTGGCTCGCCCGCCGGCAGGGCTGGACCTGACCGGACCGCTCGCCGCCGTTGTGGCATGCCTACGACCGCTCGCCGTGGTGGCATGCCCGCGGCGCCCACCAGGGCGGGGACCGAGCCGTTTTGGCTCGTCCCGGGCGACCTGGTAACCTGGCTCTTCGCGCAGCGATGACGCATGCTCGTCGCGCGCGGAATGCAGACCAACCCGAGCTATCAAGACGAGGCTGTCGCGTGGCGAACATCAAGTCCCAGATCAAGCGCAACCGGCAGAACGAGAAGCGCCGGCTGCGTAACAAGTCGGTCAAGTCGTCGCTGAAGACCGCCGTCCGGAAGTTCAACGAGGCCGCTGAGGCCGGTGACGTCGA
Source organism: Micromonospora sp. AMSO12t (assembly GCF_008806585.1). Lineage (NCBI taxonomy): Bacteria > Bacillati > Actinomycetota > Actinomycetes > Micromonosporales > Micromonosporaceae > Micromonospora > Micromonospora sp. AMSO12t. The sequence continues at coordinate 16,513 of NZ_WAAS01000011.1, read as the reverse complement.
GAAGGCCACCATCCTCATGCGGGACGCCTCGCGCAAGCTGGACAAGGCGGTCAGCAAGGGCGTGATCCACTCGAACCAGGCCGCGAACCGCAAGTCCGCGATCGCCCGGCGCGTGGTGTCGCTCTCCGCCTGACGAGGCGACCTCAGACCTGACCGGAAGCCCCGGGCACGACCCGGGGCTTCCGGCTGTCTGCTTTTCACGCGCTGCGCTGCGAACGCGCCGCCGTTCGCCGTGGCCTGGCGTCGTCCGCCGTGGCCTGGCGTCGTCCGCCGTGACCGGGCGCCGTTCGCTGCGGCTCACCGCGGCTCGCCGTGGCTCGCACAGCAGATCTTGGCGGGAACAGGCCCTCACCGGGGCCGTTTCCTTCCAAGATCTCGAGCGGGGCGGCCTCGGGTGGGCCACGGCCTGCCGGGCGCGGATCGGTCGGCGGGCCGCCGTCGGTCGGTCGGCGAGTCGCCGTCGGGTCGGTCGGCGGCGGATCGTCAGCCCAGCGAATCGGGGTGGGCACGCTGCGGGCCGAACTCGGCGTCCGCGCGGCCACCGTCGCGCTCCCCCGTGCCGTACTGCGCGTCCAGGTACACCTGCCGGTCGCGTACGGCCCGCGCGGTGTGCGGCACCGGCGACGCCGTGACGACGACGCCCTGCACGGTGTGCGCGACCCAGTCGACCCTGGCCCGCCCGACCACCGGCTCCATCTGCTGGCGGAAGCGGTCCCGTTCCTGCTCGGGCACGAGGGCGGCGGTGCGGACCACCATCGCGGCCACCATGTCGTTGAGCTTCACCATCGCGGCCACCGTGGCGGGCAGGACGAGCACCGACCACCAGGTGACCAGCTCGGCGAGGGCGAGCAGCGCGGCGAGCGCGACGGCGCCCTCGAAGAAGAGGAAGCAGAGCACCCCGCCCGGGTTGACGAAGCGCAGCCGGAGCAGGCGCGCGTAGAGCGGACGGTACCGCTCCTCGTCGGCGGGGATCGTGGCCCATGAGCCGCGGGGTGCTCCGCTCACCGGGCGCCACCCTGCCGAGCGGCGGCGACCGAGAACACGGCCCGCTCCAGCGCGTACGCGCGGTCGTCCGAGCCGCCCTTGACGGCCGCGTTGCACTCGGCCGCGGCCCGCATCGCCTCGACCAGCCCTTCGGGCGTCCAGCCACGGGCCCGCTGCTGAGCGGACCTGATCTTCCATGCCGGCATGCCGAGGGTGCTCGCCAACTGGAAGGGGTCGCCCCGACCGGCGGCGGCGACCCGGGCCACGGTGCGGACGCCGTCGGCGATCGCGTCGGCGATCGGCACCGGGTCGACCCCCACGTGCAGCGCCCAGCGCAGCGCCTCCAGTGCCGCCGGCACGTCGCCCACCATGGCGGCGTCGGCGACGGTGAAGCCGGTCACCTCGACCCGCCCCCGGTAGTAGCGGGCGACCGTGTCGGCGCCGATGCGCCCGTCGGTGTCGGCCATCAGCTGGGAGCAGGCGGCGGCCAGCTCGCGCAGGTCGTTGCCGACCGCCGCGATGAGCGTCTCGGCCGCGTCGTCGGTGCACTTCCCGCCAGCCCGGCGGATCTCGTCCCGGACGAAGGCCACCCGGTCGCGGTGCCCCTTGAGCTTTGCCGCCGGCACCACCGTCGCCCCGGCCGCCTTCAGCCCGTCGGCGAACGCCTTGCCCTTGGCCCCGCCGAGGTGCAGCACGATCAGCTGCACGTCCGGGTCGGGATTCTTCGCGTACGCCAGCAGGGCCGCCACCAGGTCCTTGCGGGCGTCCTGGCCGGCGCGCAGCACCAGCACCCGTCGCCCGCCGAAGAGGGACGGGCTGAGCATCTCGGCGATCTCGCCGACGACGAGGGCGCCGGCCTGGTATTCGCGGACGTCCACGTCGGGGTCGACGCTGCGGGCCTTCACGACGGCTTCGGTGACCGCGCGCGTGGCGAGCAGCTCCTCGTCGCCGAGGACGAGCAGAATAGGAGCGAAGCTGGCGGCGGTCACGCCGCCCATATTCGCACGGCCGGCGGCCGGATCCAGTCTGCTCGTCCGCACTCCGGTTGCGGAGCCCGCACTCAGCGCAAATCCAGACATTTACCTCAGTACGCCGCTAAAGCCAATAATCGACGTCGATTCCTACCGTTGTCGGCCCGGCGGCGTGCCTCGTGTCGCCACCCCCAGGCCGGCCCGGCCGAGCACCGCCGCCACGTCCCCCTCCGTGTCGGTACGCAGCACCCGCGCCCCGCCCCGGGCCAGGCGCCCGAGCACCGCCGGATTGGGGTGCCCGTAGGTGTTGCCCGTCCCCACCGGCACCAGGGCCACCACGGGACGCACCGCGTCCAGGAAGGCCGGGTCCTGGTAGGCCGACCCGTGGTGCGCGACCTTCAGCACCTCGGCCCGCAGGCCGCCCGGCGAGGTGTCGTCCAGCAGCGCCCGCTGCTCCTCGGTCTCGGCGTCCCCGGCGAGCAGGATCCGTACGCCGGAGACGGTGGCGAGCAGCATCAGCGAGTTGTTGTTGGGATCCGACCGGGTGCCGCGCATCGGGCGGGGCGGGCCGATGACGGTGAACTCGACGCCACCCTCCCGGTACCGCCACCCGGCCGCGCCCGCCACCACGTCGACGGAGTGCGCCGCGGCCTCGGCGAGGACCAGTTCCCGCCCGGCGGCGGGCTCGGACCACTGCGGGGTGAGCACGGCACCCACCGGTCGACCCCGGAACACGCCCGCCACGCCGCCGGTGTGGTCGACGTGGAAGTGGCTGACCACCAGCAGCGCGACCTCCCGTACGCCCAGCCGACGCAGGCAGCCGTCCGCCGCCCCCGGGTCCGGCCCGGCGTCGACCACCACCGCCCGGCCGGCCGCCACCGGCAGCACGACGGTGTCGCCCTGGCCGACCGCGCAGGCGGCGACCACCCAGCCCGCCGGGGGCCAGCCGGGGGCGGCCAGCCGTACGGGCAGCGTGCCGACCACGACGGCGACGACGACCACCGCCACCAGCCGGCGGACGACCGGGTGCCGGGTGGCCACCAGCAGCGCGACGGTCAGCCCGGTCAGCAGCAGGGCCCCCGGCACCCCGCCCGGCCACGGCAGCGTGCCCGCCGGCAGCCGCGCGCCGTGCCGCGCCACCATGACCAGCCACCAGGCCGGCCAGCTGGCCAGCCACGCGACGAACTCCGCCCCGGCCGGCCAGACGGGCGACACCGCCGCCGCCAGCACCCCGAGCACCGTGGCGGGCGCGATCGCCGGCACCGCCAACAGGTTCGCCGGCACGGCGACCAGGCTCACCGTGCCCGAAATCCCGGCCACCACCGGGGCGCAGGCGAGCTGCGCGGCCGCCGGCACGGCCAACGCCTCGGCGAGCCCGGCCGGCACCCCGCGCCGACGGAGCCCGTCGCGCCACCTCGGGGCGAGCAGCAGCAGACCACCGGTGGCCAGCACGGAGAGCGCGAAGCCGGCGTCACCGGCCAGCTCAGGGTCGACCAGCACCAGCACGGCCACCCCGGCGGAGAGGGCGGGCAGCGCCGCCCGGGGACGTCCGGCCGCCAACGCCGCCAGCCCGATGGCGCCCATGGTGGCGGCGCGCACCACGCTCGGTGAGGGACGGACCAGGATGACGAAGCCCACCAGCGCCAACCCGCAGAGCCCGGCGGCCAGCCACGGTCCGGCCCGCGCCCACCGGGCCAGCAGCAGCACCGCCCCGACGACGATGGCCACGTTGGAGCCGGAGACCGCGTTCAGGTGGGTCATGCCGGTGGCGAGGAAGTCCTCCTCGACGGTGGGCGGCAGCCGGCTCGTGTCGCCGACCACCAGGCCGGGCAGCAGCCCGCCCTGCTCGTCGGGAAGCGGCAGGCAGGCGCGTTGCAGGCCGGCCCGCAACGATCCGGCGGCGCGCTGCGGCGACGGGGCGGCCCCGTGCGGCACCGGCGGTCCGGCCGCGCTCAGCACCGCCGCGGTCAGGTCGCCGCCGCGCGGGGCGGCGAGCCGTCCTTCGGCGGTCAGCCGCTGACCGGGCAGCAGGCCCCGCCAGGCGGGATCGGTGGCGAGGACCAGCACGTGGGCCGGCGTCGCGACCCGCCGTCCGTCCGGGCCGGTGAATGAGGTCAGCTCGGCCGGCACGAGCAGGGTGGCCGGGCGCCCGGCGACGCCGCGTACGGGGCGGGGGTCGTCGCGGACGACCAGTTCGGCGGTGACGACCGCCCGCTCCTCGACCAGGGCGCGGACGGGACCGGAGTCGCGGACGGACAGCCGCGCGGCGGTGGCCGTCGCGCCGCAGACCACGCCGAGCAGCACGGCGACGGCGATCCAGCCGTACCGCCGGACGGGGTCGGCCGGCCGCCCGAGGACGCCGGCCAGGTGCAGCCCGCCCAGCACCGACCCTCCGGCCGCCACCGCCGCCAGGAGCAGGGTCCGGCCGACGGTCAGGTGCAGCCCGGCCAGCGCGGCGAGCCAGGTGGCCACCGCCAGTCCGGCCAGCCGCAGGTCGATGACCGCCGCGACCCGCTCGCCCCCGGCGTCGACGCCGGGGGCCGCGGGGCCGGCCGGGCCGGAGCCGGACGAGCCGGGGCCGGGGCCCGACGGGCCGAGCGCGCCGCCGGTCGTCACACCGTCACCAGGTCCTTGAGCTGCTCGTAGCGGGCGTCGCCGATGCCGTCCACCTGGCGCAGGTCGCCGACCGAGCGGAAGCCGCCCTGCTGGTCGCGGTGGGTGAGGATGCGCTGGGCGAGCACCGGCCCGACGCCCGGCAGCGCGTCGAGCTGCGCGAGCGTCGCGGTGTTCAGGTTGAGCCGGCCGCCCGCGCCGGGCGCCCCCGGCGCACCGCCGGGAGCTGCCCCGGGCGGGGGTGCCGCGCCCGGCGGTGCCGCGACGCCGACCAGGATCAGTTCCCCGTCGGTGACCTTGCGGGCGGGGTTGAGCAGGGCCACGTCCACCCCCGGCAGCGCCCCGCCGGCCGCCTCCACGGCGTCGGCGACCCGCGCGCCGGCCGGCACCCGGACCAGCCCGGGACGGCGTACCTTGCCGGCGACCGCGACCACCAGCTCGCCGGCCGACGTGGCGGCCGGTTCCGCGAGGCCGGTCACCGTCGCGTCGGATGCCTCGGCGGTGGCGACCGGGCGGACCGGCTCGGTCTGCGGCCGGGACCGCCAGGCCCAGAAGCCGGCCCCGAGCACCACCAGCACGGCGACGACGGCCAGCGCCCGCACTCCCCGCCGGCCGGGGTCGAACGCCCCGGGCCCCGGCAACCGGGACGCCACGCCGGCATCGACGGCCCGGGTCGGCGGGTCGGGTTCCGGCGGCCCCGTCGCGCCGGCCGGCGACGCCGGTGCGCGGGACGGAAACGCCGGTGTGCGGGGCGGCAGCGCCACGACCGGCTCCGGCACCCCGACCGAGCCCGGACCGTCGACGGACAGTCCGGCGAGCCTCCGATGATCGCCGGACAGCGCGGCCGGCCCGTTACGGTCGCCGAACGGCCCGGCCGGCCCCTGACGGTCGTCGAACTGCCCGGCGGGTTCGCCGGTCCGTTCCAGGGGATCGGCGGACTCGCCGAGGTGCGCCGGTGCGGCGCTCGACGGCCAGCCCGCCACGAGCTGGCGCAGTCGTTCCCGGACCACCGTCTCCTCGTCTTCTGACACGACGCGAAGCTAGGTCCGCGAGCCCGGGGCGCGCGGCCGGCCGGGGCACGGCTGTGGATGACGGCACCGCCTGTGGACAACCGCCTGATCATGCGGGTGATGTGCTAGGGCGGCGAAGAACGGCAGCTCAGCGGTTGCTGGCGTCGAGGGCAGCCTGCTCCACCCGCTGGCGGTGGTCCCGCCACCACGGCTCGTCAGCAGGTGGCAGGTTGTCGTTACTCGGCAGCAGCCCGGCCGCGCCGTCGACCAGCTCGCGCACGATGTCCGCGTGGCCGACGTGCCGTTGTGTCTCCGCGACGACGTGGACCAGGACGCGGTGCAGTGTGACTGCGGCATCGCCCCACCACGGCACCCGGCCGATGTCGTCGAGCGCGAGGGCTTCGATGGTGGTGTCGGCGTGGGAGCTGGCGCGACGGTACAACGCGACGATCTCTTCGCGACTCTCGTCGGCGGTCGCCCACATGTCGGCATTGGTCTCGGCGCCGTCGCCGACGTACGGCAGCTCCTGCTCGAACGGCCGGCCGAACACGACGCCGAAGTAGAGGATCTCCATGGCCGCCGCGTGTTTCACCAGGCCGAGCAGGTTGGTCGCGGTCGGGGTCAGCGGGCGCCGGGCGTCGTACTCGCTGAGCCCGTCGAGCTTCCACAGCAGCGCGTCACGGCCGCCCTTCAGGTAACTGTGCAGGTCGTCCTTCATCGGGTCACGATGGCACCCGGACGGGTGTCGGCGCTGCCCCGCGTGATCGACAGCGATCACGGTCGACAGGACACCCTAGTCGCTGACCGGCGGGCGGCGGTGCACGACGACGCAGGCCAGGCCGGGCCCGGCGTGCGCGGCGACCACCGCGCCGGCCTCCGAGACGTACGAGTCGTGCAGGCGGTCGCCCAGCCGGGCCGTCAGCGCCTCCAGCAGCGCCTCCGCCCGCTGCGGCGCGGCGAGGTGGTGCACGGCCAGGTCGACGTCGGCGTCCCCGGCGGCCTCGACGGCCAGGTCGGCCAGCCGCGCCACGCCCCGGCTGGCCGTACGCACCTTGTCCCTGAGGACGATCGCGCCGTCCGGCATGTGCATGATCGGCTTGACCGACAGTGCGGTGCCGAGCAGCGCCTCGGCGGCGCCGATCCGGCCGCCCCGGCGGAGGAACTCCAGCGTGTCGACGTAGAACCAGATGCTGGTACGGGCGATGGCGTCGACGGCGGCGTCGCGTACCGCCGACAGGTCCTCGCCCCGCTCGGCGGCCGTGGCGGCGGCGACGGCGGGGAAGCCGAGGCCCATGCCGGTCGAGCGGCTGTCGACCACGGCGACCCGGTCGTCGAACCCGGCGGCGGCCAGCCGGGCGGCCTCCACCGTGCCGGAGAGTTCGGCCGACAGGTGCACCGAGACGATCCCGTCGGCGCCCGCGTCGAACAGCTCCCGGTACGTCTGGGCGAACTGCTCCGGCGCGGGGCGCGAGGTGCTCACCGAGACGCGCCGGCCGCCGAGCACCCGGGTGGCGTCGGCAGGGGTGGTCTCCACCCCCTCCAGCCCTTCGGCGCCGTTGAGCACGACGGCCAGCGGCACCACCGTCAGCCGGTGCACGCGCAGCAGCTCGGGCGGGAGATAGGCGGTGGAGTCGGTGACGACCGCGACGGGCATGCCCGGCACGCTAGCCGATGTCGTCGGGGAACGCCCGGGTCAGACGGCCTCGGTGGCCGGGACGGTGATCAGGCCGACGTTGTGGGCGCGCAGGTGCCAGCCCCGGGCGGCGTCGTGGCGCAGCTCGGTCCAGTGGCAGTTCTGCAGCGAGCCGATGGTGCGCAGGACGGCGTGCTCCCAGCCGAGCAGGTGGCCGCAGCCCTGCCGGGCCGCGCCGCCGTGGGTGGCGACCACCACGGTGCCGCCGGGCACGGCGTCGGCGGCGTCGGACAGGGCCGCGCCCATCCGCTTGCCGAGGTCGTCCAGGGTCTCGATGCCGGCGCCCGGGTCCGGGTCGCCGGCCCGCCAGCGGGCGAACTCGGCGGGATGGCGCTCGGCGGCCTCGGTGAGGGCCAGCCCCTGCCAGGAACCGAAGTGCCGCTCCCGCAGCCGTGGGTCGGTGCGCACCGGCAGCCCGGTCAGCGCGGCCAGCGCGCCGGCGGTGTCCGCCGCGCGGCTCAGGTCGCTGGCCACGATGGCGTCGGGCCGCAGCCCGGCCAGCAGGGGCGCCGCGGTGCGGGCCTGCTCGCGGCCGAGGTCGTTGAGCGGTACGTCGGTCTGCCCCTGGACCCGGCTGGCGGCGTTCCAGTCGGTGTTGCCGTGCCGCCAGATGATCAGGCGGGTCATTCCGCGGTGGTGGAGCCGGTGCCGGACTCGGCGTCGACGAGGTCGCGGTCGACGAACGGGATCGTCGGGCAGTCCTTCCAGAGCCGGTCGAGGGCGTAGAACTCGCGCTCCTCGGTGTGCTGGACGTGCACCACGATGTCGACGTAGTCGAGCAGCACCCACCGGCCGCCCCGCTCGCCCTCGCGCCGGATCGGCTTGGCCTTCTCCGGCAGCTCCAGCAGCCGCTCCTCGATGGCATCGACGATGGCGAGCACCTGACGCTCGTTGGGAGCCGCGGCGAGCAGGAACGCGTCGGTGATGGCGAGCTGGTCGCCCACGTCGATGATGACGATGTCCTGCGCCTTCTTGTCGGCCGCGGCCTGGGCGGCGGCGATGGCCAACTCGTGGGCGCGTTCGGAAATTGTCACCGTTCTCCTTCGATCAACCGTGCGATCCTCCAAGCGTCTCACACCCGGTGGAATCCCGACTCGTCAGTTCTGGCGCGTTACCCACCCGAACCGCCCCATACCGGGCCGAATCACGTCTGATAGAGGCGTCGCTTGGCGATGTACTGCACCACACCGTCCGGCACCAGATACCAGACCGGCTCCCCTCGGGCGACCCGGGCCCGGCAGTCCGTGGACGAGATGGCCATGGCCGGGACCTGCACCAGGCTCACCGTGTCGGCCGGCAGGTGCGCGGCGGTCAACTCGAAGCCAGGCCGGGTCACCCCGATGAAGTGGGCCAGCTCGAAGATCTCGTCCAGGTCCTTCCAGGAGAGGATCCGCTCCAGCGCGTCCGCCCCGGTGATGAAGAACAGCTGCACCTTCGGGCCGTACTCGGCGTGCAGGTCACGCAGGGTGTCGACGGTGTAGGTGGGCCCGCCCCGGTCGATGTCCACCCGGCTTACCTGGAAGCGGGGGTTGGAGGCGGTGGCGATGACCGTCATCAGGTAGCGGTCCTCCGCCGGGCTGACCGGCTCGTCCGCCTTCTGCCACGGCTGGCCGGTGGGGACGAAGACCACCTCGTCCAGCCCGAACCGGTCCGCCACCTCGCTGGCCGCGACGAGGTGCCCGTGGTGGATCGGGTCGAAGGTGCCGCCCATGATCCCGACCCGCCGGATGTCTTCCTCCACCCCGCGATCCTAGGCCGGGCGGAACCGGCGGCCCCGAGGGGTCGCCGGACCGTCCCGTCCGGCGACCCGGCCCCGGCGCGCTCGCGGTGGCCGCCGGCGACCACCCTCTTCGGCCGTCAGGCCGCCGCCGCGGCGACCGCCGTCCGGGCGACCAGGGCGCGACGCAGGTCGTCGTCGGCGTCGGTCACCACGCGGCGCAGGCCAGGGGTGACGTCGTCGCGGGCCAGCAGCGCCGCGGCCGCCTCCCGGGTGGGCTGCGCCACGGCGTGCCGGGGGAAGGCCAGTCTCGCGACATGGTCGGCCACCCAGGGCGTACGCGCCCGCGCGGCGGCCGGCATGTCGGCGAAGTAGCGCGCCACGTAGCCGGCGGTCAGCTCGGCCTGCTCCGGCTGCCAGAACCCCTCCGCGGTCGCCTCGACGAGTCGGTTCGACAGCTCGGTGTTCGACACGACGATCTCCCATGCGGCCCGCTTGGCGGCCGGGTCGGGCAGCGCCGCGCGGCAGCGGGCGGCCCGCTCGGCACCGGCGGCGCTCGGGTCGGCCGCGGCCTCGGCGGCGACCTGCGCCGCGCCGGCCGCGCCGAGCACCACCAGCCGCAGCAGCAGCGCCCAGCGCAGCTCGGCGTCGACCGCCAGCCCCGGCGGGACGTCCCGGCCGGCGAGCCAGCCGGCCAGCCGGTCCGCGTCGGTGCTGGCGGCGATCCAGCCCCGGGCCGCCGCGAGCTGGAGCGAGCCGCCCGCCGGGGCGCCGTCGAGCAGTTTCCGGCAGGCGGCGGCGACCTGCGCCAGGGCGGCCTCGCGGGCGGGCGGGTCGAGGTAGCGATCGACCAGCGAGCGGCTGAGCGTGAGCACGTCCTCGGCGATGATCACCTCGGTCTCGGCGGGGAGGGCGGCGGCGATCAGGGCCACCAGGCCGGCGACCGGGCGCTCCCCGTCGGTGGCGGCGTCCAGCGCCTCGCCCCAGAGCAGTGCCCGGGCCAGCGGGTCGGCCAGGCCGGGCAGCACCAGCGGCACGGCGTCCGCCGACGCGGGGTCGAGCCGGATCTTGGCGAACGTCAGGTCGCCGTCGTTGGGCAGCAGCAGCCGGGCCGCCGGCTCGCCGACCAGCCCGGTCAGCACCGTACGGCCGCCGTCGGCGTCCGGGTCGAGGTCGACCTCCGCCCGGACGACCGTCCCGTCGGCGGCGTACCGGCCGACGCCGATGCGGTGCGGGCGCAGCACCGGGTGCGAGTCGGGGGCGCTCTGCCGGATCGCCACCTGGGTGTAGCGGCCGTCCGCGTCGACGCTGACCTCGGCGCGCAGCGTGTCGACCTGCGCCGTACGCAGCCAGCGCTCCGCCCAGCCGGACAGGTCCCGCCCGGCGGCTGCGGCAAGGCTGCCGAGCAGGTCGGTCAGGGTGGCGTTGCCGAAACGGTGCTTCGCGAAGTGGGCGTTGAGGCCGGCGAGGAAGGCGTCGTCGCCGAGCCAGGCGACCAGTTGCCGCAGCACGCTGGCGCCCTTGGCGTACGAGATGCCGTCGAAGTTGAGCAGGCCCTCGGCGGCGTCGGCGACCTCCTCGGGCGCCACCGGGTGGGTCGAGGGGCGCTGGTCGGCCGCGTAGCCCCAGGCCTTGCGCCGCAGGGCGAAGGTCGTCCAGGCCTGGTCGAAACGGGTCGCCTCGGCGGTCACCCGGGTGCCGAGGTACTCCGCGAAGGACTCGTTGAGCCACAGGTCGTCCCACCAGCGCATGGTGACCAGGTCACCGAACCACATGTGCGCCATCTCGTGGGCGATGGTGGTGGCGCGCTGCTCCCGCTCGGTGTCGGTGACCGCGGAGCGGAAGACGTAGTCGTCGCGGAAGGTGACGAGGCCCGGGTTCTCCATCGCGCCGGCGTTGAACTCCGGCACGAACGCCTGGTCGTACTTGTCGAACGGGTAGCGCTCGGCGAAGAGCTGGTGGAACCGGTCGAGGCACTGCCCGGTGACCGTGAGGATCTCCTCGGCGTCGGCGTCCAGGTGTGCCGCCAGGGAGCGCCGGCAGTAGACGCCGAGCGGGATGCCGTCGTGCTCGCCGCGCCGGACGTGCCAGGGGCCGGCGATCAGCGAGACGAAGTACGTGGCCAGCGGCGCCGTCGGGGCGAACTCCCAGCGCCCGGGGCGCGGCGTGGCGGCGAGCTGGCCGTTGGCCGCGACGGTCCACTCCGGCGGGGCGGTGACCGACATGGTGACCGGGGCCTTCAGGTCGGGCTGGTCGAAGGCGGCGAAGATGCGCTGCGCGTTGTCCAGGAAGGACAGTGCGTAGACATAGGTCTCGCCGTCGGCGGGGTCGACGAAGCGGTGCATCCCCTCCCCGGTGTTCGAGTACGCCATCTCGGCGGCGACGGTGAGCGTGTTGGCCTCGGCCAGCCCGGTCAGCGGCAGCCGGTTTTCGTCCAGCGTGGCCGGGTCGACGTCGCGGTCGTTGAGTCGTACCGCCAGCAGTTTCGCGGGTTGGACCTCGACGAAGGTCTCCGCGCCGGGGGTCGCCCGGAAGCGGATGGTGACGTCGGAGCGGAATCGCTCGCCGTCGCCGGTCAGGTCGAGGTCCACCTGATAGGACTCGACGGTGATCGCCGCGCCACGCGCGGTCGCCTCTACACGGGTCAGGCTCGGCATCCGCTTATCCTGCCCGATGGGGAACCGTGCGTGTTTCCCTCATGACCCCTGGCACTGGAGGACTGAACGATGGCTTCGCACCCCAAGGGTGACTTCGACCTCTCCCGGGCGGTCTGGCAGCGGGCCGAGGGCGACACCTCCGAGAGCGCCGTCGAGGTCGCCTTCGTCGACGACCTGATCGGCATGCGCAACTCCGCCGAGCCGGAGGGCCCGGTCCTGGTCTTCACCCAGGCTGAGTGGGACGCCTTCGTCGCCGGCGCCCAGGACGGCGAGTTCGACCTGGACTGAGTCGGGCTGACCGCTTGCCTGCCCGAGCGTGCGGGCCGGGCTGACCGCGCCCGGCCCGCACGCCCGGCCGTCAGGTGGTGGTGCAGGTCAGCGGCGGTACGGGGTTGGTGCCGCTCCACGAGCCGAGGAAGCCGATGACCGTGTCGGCACCCGGGCCGAGGCTGCCGTTGTAGCCCACGTTGCGCGCGGCGACGGCGGATCCGCTGGTGGTGACCGTCGCGTTCCAGGCCTGGTTGACGGCCTGGCCGGAGGCGAGGGCCCACGTCACGGTCCAGCCGCTGATCGCCGTGCTCCCGGCGGTGATCCGGATCTCCCCCTGGAAGCCGCCCGGCCACTGGCCCACGATCCGGTAGGCGGCGGTGCAGGACTTGCTGCCGCTGGTCGGGGTCGGGGTGGGCTGAGCCGTCGGGGTGGGCTGAGCCGTCGGGCTGACCGTGGGCGTCACCGTCGCGGTGGGGCTCGGCCCACCGCCGAAGATCGTGGCCTCCCTGGCGGTCGCCCTGATGCCGTTGGCGCCGTTGAAGATCCGCTCGCCCCAGGTGGTGAGCCGCGCGGGGTCGAAGCTGGTGGCCATGTCCAGGATCGGGTCGGTGTTGCCGCTCCAGGACCAGCCGAGGTAGCCCAGGCCACGGGCCTGCGACTCGGCCAGGATCGTCTCGTGGTCGACCTCGTTGGCGTTGAACCGCCAGCCGAACTCGCCGATGACCAGCGGCCAGCCGTTGTCCTCGAACCGGTCCAGGTAGTCGGTGATGGCCGCGGCCGTGTTGAACACCGCGTACATGTGGATGGAGAGCACGGTGTTGTGCCGGCTGTCGGCGTCCAGGATCGCCTGCGCGTTGTCCCGCATGACGTACTGCCAGTCCTGGCCCCAGTTCGGCCCGTCGACCATGAGCAGGTGCTCGAAGCCGTTGGCCCGCATCTTCGTGATCGCGGCGGTGGTCGCGGCGGTCCACTGACCGGCGTTGACGTTGCCGATCGGCTCGTTGCCGATGTTGATGACGACGTGGTTCTCCTGGCCGACGAGCGCGTTCTTCTGGCTGATCCAGTAGTCGACCGCCTCGTCGAGCGACGCGGCGGTGCCCTCCTCGCCGTAGCCGGTGGTGTCGTGGACCTCCAGTACGCAGATCAGCCGGTTCTGCTTGCACAGTGAGATCACGTCGGCGACGTCGGTGGACGGACCCCAGCGCTTGCCGCTGCCCAGCACCACCCGGACGGTGTTGGCGCCGAGCGCCTTGACGTCGGCGAACGAGTCGGTCTCGCCCGTGTACCAGACGTGAGGGTGGTTGACGCCTCGCATGACGAACGGCTGGCCGTTCGCCTCGACGATGTTGCGTCCCTCGACGTGCAGTCCCACCGCCGCGTCCGCCGGCTTGACGAACATCAGGACGGACGCGGCGACGGCGAGCAACGCGGCGCCGACGGAGAGAAGTCTTCTCTTCATGGCCTACCTCAGGGTGAGGCCCCGACGGATCGGGGCACAGGCACGCCTGCCCAGGCGCACGCGGATGGCGGTGCGCGGCGCGCTCGTGACGAGTGCGACGTACGGGTGCGAGGCCGGCTCGGCTCTGCAACGGTGCCAAGCTACTCGTGGTCACGCAGGCTTCGCAATAGGACATCGTCGATGGGTCGGCTGTTCCCCCGGCCGGCGGCGGTACGGGACCGGGCGCTCCGCGTACCCGGCCCCGCACCGGTGGTCGGTCAGGTGGCGGGGCGGGGCCAGGCGCCGCTGGCGGGCCCGCTCACTGGCTCGGTCGCCGTGCCCGCACCCGCTTGGCCACCGCCGACCAGAGCCGGCCACCGAGCCGGGTCCGTTTGACCCAGCGCAGTCGGGCGACCGCGCCGCCGGCCGGCTGGCGTTGCTGCGGGGGCGCGGTGATCCGGGCGTACGCGGCGCCGGTGGCGGCCCGGGTGGTGCCCGGTTCGAGCTGCTCGGAGGCGAGCGCCAGCCAGGTGAACTGTTGCAGCGTCCGCTGGTCGGGTCGGCCGCCCCGGGCGGCGGTGCGGAGCGCCTTCTCCACGGCGGGCCGCCGGACGAGACCGGTCAGCGGGCCATGGGCGGTGTCCAGCAGTTCGGCCATGGCCTGGAGGCCGTCGCCCTCCCACACCCGGGTGGCGGTGGACGGGCCGGTGGAGACGCTGACGAACGGGACCTGCGCCCACTCGGGCACCAGGCGGGCGATCAGCCCGGTGTGCATCAGCCGCTCGCGCTTCTGCCCGGGAGTCAACGCGAAGGTGGCGGCGACGAAGCCGGGCGAGAGGAACGGGGTGACCATCCCGATCGCGTAGGCGGAGGTGTACCAGCGGCGGACCCGCTCCACCAGGTAGATGTAGTCGACCAGGCGCAGGTCGTGCAGGCCGAGCCCGCTGCCGTGGTCGAGCAGGCCGCGGATCCTCTCCCGCTCCGCGGTGACGACGGCCGCGTCGGCCACGCCCGTCGGCACGGCGTTCAGCAGCCGGGCCAGGGCGGTCTCCTGCGGGGACGGCTCGCCGTCGTCGTCCGTCGGGGGATACCAGTATTCGGTGGCGAGCTCCCCGGCGGCACCGGTGAAGGTCGCCGGGCCGGCCTGGTCGACCAGACGCCCGGGGCCGGCGGGGCGCACCAGGTAGCTGGAGGGGAACTGGTGGTCGGTCAGCTGTTGCAGTCGCCGGGCCCGCTCGTACAGGCCGGTCCCGAGCACGTTGGCCCGCGCCCCGGCGAGCCGGAGCGTGTGCTCGGGGTGCAGTCCTCGCTTGTCGCGCAGGATCCGCACCAGTTCGCGGGCGACCTCGCCCTCGGCGCGGGTGTCCTCGTTGGTCAGGAACCTGGGGGTCCGGCCGGCCGCGATCAGCGACGCGGCGATGAGCCGGGAGTCCTTCCCGCCGGACAGCCCGAGGGTGATGTCCTCGTCGTAGAGGCCGTGGATGCTGGCCGCGGTGGTCGTGATGGCGTCGGCGGCGCGGTCCAGCAGCTCGGTCACCGGTCGCCCCTGCGCCGCCAGCCCGTCCCGCACCACGTCGTCGGTCGCGTACTTCGTGGTGGTGGTGAGCTGCCACCCGCCGCCGTCGCGCCGGCGGCCGGTCACCCGCTCGCCGGGGCGGAGCAGTCGGGCGCCCCGCACCGGGGAGCTGTCGCCGCCGAAGTGCCCACAGAGGGTGTACGACGCCCAGCCGTCCAGGTCGGGCCGCAGGTCGCCGTGCAGGAACGCGGCCAGCAGGCTGGGCCGGGTGCAGAAGGCCGTCAGGCCGGCCGACCGGCCCGTGAAGACCCGGCACATGCCGATCCAGTCCTGTTGCAGGGCGAAGTTCCCGGCCGCGTCGAGGGCCAGCAGGCCGAACGGTGGCACCACCTCGCGGTGCACCTCCTCGCCCACCAGCAGGCGCCCGGCCAGCGCCGCCGGGCCGCCCGTCACGTCGACCCCCACGGGCAGCCCGAGCGACACGGCGGTGACCGGCCCGACGGTGTCGACGGTCGGCCACCGGTAGGCGCCCCGGTCGCTGCGGTGCAGGACGGTCACGCCCCAGTCGTCGGCGCCGAATTCGTGTCGTACGAAACTGTCGGGCACCACGTCGGCGACGGCCGTTTCAAAGCGATGTCTCGCGGCGCGCCGGGCGCTCTCCGACAGATTGT
This sequence comes from Micromonospora sp. AMSO12t, assembly GCF_008806585.1. Classification (NCBI taxonomy): domain Bacteria; kingdom Bacillati; phylum Actinomycetota; class Actinomycetes; order Micromonosporales; family Micromonosporaceae; genus Micromonospora; species Micromonospora sp. AMSO12t. The sequence goes on along the minus strand of NZ_WAAS01000011.1, from coordinate 973 downwards.
CGTCGGCGAACCAGGCCAACATCACGTGCATGTGCGATTCCCCCGAACTCGCAGGAGCGGTCGTTTCCGCCTGATGGGGAGTCAACCTCCGGATCACCTGGCGCGGTTGCCTCAGTGAACAAACGAGGTACTTCCGGCATTGGTGATCGGGGCCGACCTTTCGGCGTCGCCGCCGCTGCGAATTCGACCACTAAATAACCACAAAACGGACGACTGGCAAAGAGGTTGCTCCGGCGCGGATCTTGAGATCAATTCCTCAGCAGAGCTGTCGCCGCTTCGAAATGAGCCGCTGGCGGGATTCCCGGCACGGCATTTCTTCGATGACGGCAAATACGATGTCCCCGCTCCCGGATTCACGTCCGCGACGGGTATCCGACAGCCGCGCACGGGTCGATCTTTCCCATCGCCCGCACGCGCGACTGCCGCATCGGTGATCTCGAATGGCGGGCTAGTCGCCGTCGCCCCAGCCGAGCCCGCCCGGACCCGGAGCGTGATGGAAGCCGGGATGGCCGGCGACGTCGGCGCAGCGCTCGCCGTCCGGGCCGGACGCGCCGCAGAACAACCGCTCGGCCTGCTGCCACGCCTCGGCCGGCGACAGCGCCGACGCGCCCAGGGCCACCTCGGACCGCAGCAGACTCAGCGCCTCCGCGTACCCGACGGCCAACTCCCGGGCCGACGCCAGGTCGGCGGCGGTGAAGCCGAGGTGCACCGTGAAGAACCGGCCCGGCCGGGCAGAACGGCGGGGCGGCGCGATCAACGAGGCGCGGGCGACCTCCCCGGCCGCGCCGAGCGCCTCCCGCGCCTGCCGTTGCCGCCAGTACGCCGGCCTGTTGTCACGCATGTGTCCTCCCCGTGGCGATCGTGGGCGGCCTCGTCCTGCGGTGGACCCCCCGCGTTCCGTCCCGGCCACCGCCGCGGTCGTGCCGGCGGCGGACCGGCGCGGACCGCTCTCCCGAGGAAACCAGCTCGCCGC
>NZ_WAAS01000010.1:0-55822 GCF_008806585.1 Micromonospora sp. AMSO12t | reverse complement strand
CGAGCCGGCCGGGTACGGGCTGTTCGCCGCGGGGGCGGTCCTCGGCGGGCTCGCCGGTGGGCTAGGGGCGGGTCGGTTGGCCGCCCGGCTCGGCACAGTGCCCGCGTTGCGCGTCGTGCTCGCCGGCCAGGCCGTCGCGCTGACCGGGCTGGCGCTGGCCCGGCACCCGGTGCCCGGCGGGCTGGCGCTGGCCGTGTTCGCGGCCGGCACCACGGTGTGGAACGGCCTGTGGGCCTCGTACGGGCAGCGCCACGTGCCGCCCGCCCTGCTCGGCCGGGTGGGCGCCGCCCAGCGGATGGTCGGCCTGCTCACCGCGCCGGTCGGGGCGGCCCTCGCGGGCATGGCCGGCGCGGCGTACGGAGTCGGACCGGTGGCGGCGGCGGTGGCCGGGGTCTTCGTGCTGGTCACCCTCGCGGCGTGGCGGACGCTGCGACCGGCCGCGCCGGCACCGGCCGCCGGGCCCACCAGCGTCGCGACAGCAGCCCGGCCAGGGCGGCGCCCGTCGCGTTGAGCAGCACGTCGTCGGCCGAGGAGACCCGGCCGAGGTCGAGCGCGTACTGGAGGGACTCGACCAGCACGGAACCGGCCGCCCCGAGCAGGAACAGCCGGCCGACGCCGGCGAGCGCGGCCAGGCGTACCGGGGCGAAGAAGCCCAGCGCGGCGAAGACCAGCAGGTTGCCGACGACCTGGACCACGGCGGTCACCGGCGGCCCGGTCAGCAGGTCGGCCAGGTCGCGCAGCGGCACCGGGTCGACCTGCCGGGGCGCGGGCCGGGGGGTGAGGATCATCCACACCCACGGCAGGGTGCCGGCCACCGCGCCCACCTCGGCGACGCTGCGCCGCCACGACTCCCCGACCGTCGCGGCGTCGCGCCGGTGGCGCGCCAGCACGGCGGTGAGGAGGGCCAGCAGGGGCAGCCCGGCGGCCACGGCGAGCAGCACGCCACCCCAGTCACGCCAGACCTGACCCACCGGGGCAGCCTAGCCGCGCGCCCCCGTCGCGCCTGATCCACCGGGCGGCCCGGCCGCGCGATCCGCCGGGCAGGTCAGCCGCGCGTCCCGTCGCGGTGGTGCAGGCCGGAGAGGCGCATCGCGATCCGGTGCCGGGCCGGCGGCACGGCGCCGAGCAGGCGGAACAGCAGGTTCCGGGCCGGCCGGGCGGCCGGTGGCAGGGTGGCGAGCCGGGTCAGCCGGGCGGCGAGGGACACCACCTCCCCGGCCATCGGGCGGCGCCGGGCCGCGTACGCGGCGAGCAGCCCGTCGGGCGCGCCGGCCAGCACGTCGGCGAGCGTGTCACCGAGGTCGACCGCGTCCACGATGCCGAGGTTCATTCCCTGCCCGCCCGCGGGGCTGTGCACGTGCCCGGCGTCGCCAGCGAGCAGCACCGGCCCGTTGCGGAAGGTGTCGGCGATCCGGTGGTGGATCCGGAACCGGGAGCCCCAGAGCACCTCCGTCACCCGGTCGGGGCGGCGGGCCGGCCCGCGCTCGTCGAGCAGCGCCTGGAGGTGGGCCTGGTCGGGCGCGGCCGGAGCCTCCGCCACGGCCGCGACCAGCCGGACCACCCCGTCGGGCAGCGGCGCCCAGACCAGCGGGCCGGAGCGGGCCAGGAAGAGGGACACCCGGTCGCGGGGCAGCGCGCTCTCCAGTCGGACGTCGGCGAGGACGAACGACTCCTCGCCGCCGGCCGGGCCGGAGAAGCCGATCCCGGCCCGCTCCCGAACCGTGCTGTGCATCCCGTCGGCGCCGACCAGGTAGCGGGCCCGGACCGTCGCGCCGCCCGCGAAGTTGACGACAACGCCGGCCGCGTCGGGGGCCAGCCCGGTCATCTCGTACGGGCGCAGCACCGGGACGCCGAGCGCGGCGAGCTGCCCGGCGAGCACCTCCTCCGTGACCGACTGGGACACCATCAGCGCGTAGGCGTGCCGGGAGGGCAGCGTGTCGAACGGCACGGTGAGCAGCGCCCGGTCGCGGTCGCGGACCGTGAAGCCCGGCGACCGCAGGCCGCGCGCCACCAGCGGGGCGCCGGCGCCGATCCAGTCCAGCGTCTCCAGGGTGTACGCGTGCACCACCGCCGCCCGGGAGGTCCGCGCCGGCCGGTCCAGCCGGTCGACCACGGTCACGCCGACCCCGCGCCGGGCGAGGGTCAGCGCGGCGGTCAGCCCGGTCGGGCCGGCACCCACCACCAGGACGTCCGTGCTCGTGGGCAGCATCGCCGACCTCCGTCAGGTAATGCCAACGTCTGTTGGCAAACGCTTGTTGGCAACGGTAGTTCTCCCGGCACTGGAGTGTCAACAGGCGTTGGCTTACGGTCGTGGGCATGACCGACGCCGCGCCGACCCGTACCCGCCGCTCCGACGCCACCCGGGCGGCGATCCTCCGCGCCGCCCGCGAACGCTTCGCCGCCGACGGCTACGACCGGGCGACCATCCGGGCCATCGCGGCGGACGCGCGGATCGACCCGTCGATGGTGATGCGCTACTACGGCAGCAAGGAGGGGCTCTTCGCGGCGGCGGCCGAGTTCGACCTGCGGCTGCCCGAGCTGGCCGACACGCCACCCGAGCGGCTCGGCGAGCTGCTGGTCCGGCACTTCGTCGACCGGTGGGAGACCGACGGGACGATGGCCGCGCTGCTGCGTACGGCCGCCACCAACCACGCCGCCGCCGAGCGGATGCGGGGCATCTTCGCCGACCAGCTCACCACGGCGGTGGCCCGGGTCGTCCCGGAACCGGCGCAGGCCCCCCGGCGGGCGGGGCTGGTCGCCAGCCAGATGCTCGGCCTGGCGCTGACCCGGTACGTGCTCCGGCTGCCCCCGGTGGTCGACGCCGACCCGGCCGAGCTGGTCACCTGGGTCGCGCCGACCGTCCAGCGCTACCTGTGCGGTGCGCCCGACGCCTGACCGGGCGCCGCCCATCAGCGCGGGATCCGGGGCGTGACCGTCGGTACCGCGTCGGTCGCGCCGCCGCAGTCCGGATTCCGGCAAACGGCCACCCAACCTTCTCCGGCCCCGGTGCGTCTGTCTTGTGACACGCGACGGCCGGCCGGAGGGGAGGGCGGATGGGACCGCCGACGACCGACGACGGGCGGGACGGCTACGTCACCTTCGTCGAGTGCCACCAGCACCGGCTGCTGCGCGCGGCCTACCTGGTCTGCGGCAACCGGCACCAGGCCGAGGACCTGCTTCAGGACGCACTGCTCAAGCTCGCCCTGCGCTGGCCCTCGGTGCGGCACGGTGACCCGGCCGCGTACGTGCGGACCATCCTCTACCGCGACGCCGTCTCCTGGTGGCGCCGACGCCGCCGGGAGTGGCTGAGCGAGTACCCGCCGGAGCGGGCCACGACCGAGGGCGACGGGGCACTGCGGCTCGCGCTGCGCGACGCGCTCGGTCACCTGCCGCCCCGGCAGCGGGCCGTGCTGGTGCTGCGCTACTTCGAGGATCTCACCGAGGCCGCCACCGCCGAGGCGCTCGGCGTCACCGTGGGCACCGTCAAGAGCCAGTGCCACGCGGCGCTGCGCCGGCTCCGGGAGATCGCGCCGGAGCTGGGACGCGACGAGGGGCGGCCCGGCGGCGGCCTGGTCACCGGAATGGAGGTGAACCCGTGAGGGAAGAGGAACTGCACCGGCTGCTCACCGTCGCCGCCGAGGACGTCCGGCCGGCGCACCCGGCGGCGACCGGCTGGGAACGGGCCCGCCTGGTACGTCGTACCCGCCGTGCCGCCAGCGCCACCGTGCTCGCGGTCGCCCTGCTCACCGGCGGTACGGCACTGGCCCTGCGCCCCGCCGCGCCGCCACCATCGGCCACCACCGCGACACCGGACCGGAACCCGACCCCGCACCCCGTACCCGTGCAGACGCCCCCGGCCGACCTGGCCTATCCCGGGCACCCGCTGGGTCGCCTCGGCGACCCGGTCGGCGCGACGCTCTCGGCCCGCCCGGTACGCAAGGCGCTGGCGCTGCACCAGCCGATCGACCCCGGGACCGGCGTCGCCGGCCGGATCCGGGTGCTCGGCGACGACGGCGTCGTACGCGACCTCGACGTGGTCACCCCCGCCCCGACCCGCGACTCCGGGGGCAACGAGGCGGTGCCGCTGAAGAGCGGAAGCCTCTCCCCGGACGGACGGACGGCCGCCTTCGCCCAGACCGACGAGGTGATCGTGGTCGACCTGACCACCGCCGCCGTACGCCGCCACCCGCTCAAGGGTTACCTGGAGCACGTCCTCTGGTCCGGCGACCGGCTGCTCGTCGGCGACGACGACACCACGTACGAGCTGGACCGTGGCACGGGCGCCGCCCGGAAGCTGCCCGTGTCTCCCTGGGACGCGGTCACGCCCGACCCGGCGGCCCCGCCCAACGTCCCGCTCGAACTGGGCGGCACGCCGCCGAACCTGACGGAGATCCGGTGGAGCCACGACGAGACGTACCGGAGCATCCGCCGGGTCGACTTCCGCGCGCTACCGCCCGGTCACCGGGTCGACGAGTTCTACGGGCGGGGCTGGCAGCGCGGAAACCGGGTGACTCGCGCCGGCTGGATCACCACCGGCACGATGGGCGGGCTGGAGGGCGTCGCGCTGCTGAACGCCGACACCGGCATCGTGACCCATCTGCTCGACCTGGGCCGGGACCGCTGGAAGGGCTGCTGCGAGGTGCTCGGCTGGGACTCCGACGGCGCGGTGCTGCTGCGCCACAACCCGGGCGGACTGTTGCGCTGGCGGCCGGAGACCCGCGAGATCACGGGCGTGACGCGGAACCTGTTCGGGGCAGTGTCGCTCTCCGCCGGCTGACCTGTCCCGTACCACGGCACGGCCGATCCCCGTGCGACCGTGGCGGGCGCGCGGGGACCGGCCGACGCGTCAGCCCGCCAGGCCGCCGGGCTGGTCGCCCTTCACGACGGGGGCCCGGACCAGGTTGCCCCACTCGGTCCACGAGCCGTCGTAGTTGCGCACCTGCGGGTAGCCCAGCAGGTGCCGCAGCACGAACCAGGTGTGGCTCGACCGCTCGCCGATGCGGCAGTAGGCCACGATGTCGTCGTCCGGGCTCAGCCCGAGCTGGTCGGCGTAGATCGCGCGCAGCTCGTCCGCCGACCTGAACGTGCCGTCGTCGTTGGCGGCGGACTTCCACGGCTTGCTGACCGCGCCCGGGATGTGCCCGCCGCGCAGCGCGCCCTCCTGCGGATAGTCCGGCATGTGCAGCATCTCGCCGGTGTACTCGCCCGGCGACCGGACGTCGACCAGCGGGCGGCCCGCCGCCACGTGCGCCATCACCTGCTCGCGGTAGGCCCGGACCGGCGCGTCGTTGCGCTGCGGCACCGGATAGTCGGCGCGGGTCCGGGCCGGCTTGTCCCGGGTCGTCTCGCGGCCCTCGGCGACCCACTTCTGCCGGCCGCCGTCGAGCAGCCGCACGTCCGGGTGGCCGAAGAGCGTGAACACCCACAGGGCGTACGCGGCCCACCAGTTGAAGTTGTCGCCGTAGAAGACGACCGTGTCGCCCCGGCCGATGCCCTTTGCGGCGCACAACTCGGCGAAGCGCTCGGCGTCCAGGTAGTCCCGGGTCACCTGGTCGTTCAGCTCGGTGTGCCAGTCCACCTTCACGGCGCCCGGGATGTGGCCGGTGTCGTAGAGCAGCACGTCCTCGTCGCACTCGACGACGACGAGCCCTTCGTCGCCCAGGTGCTCGGCCAACCATTCGGTGGTGACCAACCGCTGCGGGTCCGCGTACGACTGGAGTCGGGGATCGGGATCGCTCGGCACAGACATGATCCCCAAGGTACGCCGCATCCCGGGCCAGTGACCGACCATCGGGAACGGCGTCGCCGGACGGTCAGGCGCGGCGGTGGGCGATCCGGCCGGCGACCACGGTCACCAGGCAGGCGCCGTCGGCGGCGAGGACCGCCAGGTCCGCGCGCCCACCGGGAGCCAGCGTCGGCGGTGCGGTGGCGGGCAGCACCAGCAGGTCGCTGCGCTCCACGGCGGCCCGCAGCGCCGGATCGGTCAGGTGGCCGGCCAGCACGGCGGTCACCCCGAGGCGCAGCAGCACGTGCACCCGCTCGCGGGGAGTGTCGGCGGCCGGCAGCGGCCCGTCGTGCACCAGCCCCGGCCCGAGCGTGCCGGGCCAGCGGCGGATCCGGGCCCCGGCGTACGCCTCGGTCAGCTCGGCCAGCGGTCCGACCGCGACGATCCGGTCGGCCCGGACCGCGACGGCGGCCCCCGGGGTGGGCGGGGCGTCGGGCGCGGTCCGCAGCAGCGGCGCGATGTGCAGGGTGAGCACGAGTCAGTCGGTGATCGGGCCGAGCGACGGGCGCTTGGCGGTGACCGTGTCGCCGGAGGAGCGGCCGGTGAGCCGGCGCTTGATCCACGGCGCCAGGTGCCGCCCGGCCCAGCGCAGGTCGGCGGCGCGGGCGGCCAGCCAGGGCGTCGGCGCCGGGTGGGGCGGCACCATCAGCCACTCCTCGTCGCAGCCGACGCCCAGCGCGTTGAGCACCTGCGCGGCCACCCGTCGGTGCCCGGCCTCCGACAGGTGCAGCCGGTCGGTGCTCCAGAGCATCGGGTTGAGGTACGCGTCGTCGGCGTACAGGTCGACCAGAATGGCGCCGTGCCGCTCGGCGGTCTCGCCGACGGCCCGGTTGAGCAGTTGCACCCGGGGCGCGACGAGGCGCTGGCCGGGCAGCCGGGCCATCACGTCGGCGAACCGGAAGAGGACCACGTCGGCGCCGCCGGAGCGCAGCCTGCGCACCACGTCGTCGAAGCGGGTGACCAGGGCATCCGGGTCGAAGGTGCGGCGGAGCACGTCGTTGCCGCCGGCCGCGAAGCTGATCAGGTCGGGCTTCATGGCAAGCGCGGCGGGCACCTGCTCGGCCACCACGCCGGGGAAGAGCCTGCCCCGGATGGCCAGGTTCGCGTACCGGAAGTCGGGGCCGGCCCCGGCGGCCAGCCGGGTGGCCACCAGGTCCGCCCAGCCCCGGTAGCTGCCGTCCGGGTACGCGTCGTCCATGCCCTCGGTGAAGCTGTCCCCGACCGCCACGTAACTGCGCCAGCGCACCTGATCATCCCTCCGACATGCGGCAGGGAAGGGCGCCTCGTCATCGCTTCCGGTGGGGCAAGGGTCCTTCCCGACGCGGGACAGTCTTCACCAGGAGGGCCGGTGGCGGGGGGACCGAGGAACAAACGTGGCGGAGGTCATCGTGGACGGCGGGATCGTGGCAGGATGCACCGGCCGTGCCCCGCCCGAGCTGAAAAGTTCGATGGCGCTGTCGGCCATCCGTCGGAGCGTCCTATTTGCGGGGACTGCCGGCCGACCGGCACGGTCCGGTCAGGTGGATGGCGTTGCCAGCAGGTGCGCTGCGGCCTCCGGTGTGCGAGCCTCGTCCAAGCCTTTTTAACGAGGTTGTAACACTTGTCACCGCCGTGTCACCCTCTGCACTGCAGACGGCGACGCCGCCCGCACGTCCTGGGAGAATGCAGCGTGTCGAACCTCGACCTGGCACTGAAGACCGCGATGAGCATCGACGGCGCGATCGGCGCCGCACTCGTCGACTACAACAGTGGGATGACCCTCGGCGTGGCGGGCGGAACCGGGGAGATCGACCTGACCGTCGCCGCCGCCGGCAACACCGATGTCGTCCGCGCCAAGCTGCGCACCATCGAGATGCTCAACCTGAACGACGAGATCGAGGACATCCTCATCACGCTCGGCACCCAGTACCACCTGATCCGCCCGGTGACCAGCCGCACCGGCAAGGGACTCTTCCTCTACCTGATGGTGAGCAAGAGCCGCGCCAACCTGGCGATGGCGCGTCACCAGCTGCGCAGCATCGAGGAGAGCCTGGAGCTGTGAGCGGGATCGACGACACCGAGACCCCACTTCCCCGCCGCACCGCACGCACGGGCACCCTTCCGCCACCCCGGTCGTTGCCCCCGTCGCTCGCCGGGAACACGTCGCTGCCGTACCCGGCGATCGGGCACGAGCTGTCGGAGCTGCGCCTCCAGATCCCCGGGGTGCACGGCTGCGTCCTCGGCGGCGTGGACGGCCTGCTCATCACCCACAACCTGCAGACCGACGTCGACCCGAACGACCTGGCGGCGCTCGCCGCCACCACGTACGGGCTGGGCCGGCAGGTCGGGCTGCGGCTGGGACAGGGCGACTTCCAGCAGTCCACCGTCCGCAACGCCGGCGGCTACCTGAGCGTCTACGCGGTCAGCTCGCAGGCGCTGCTCGCTGTCGTCGGCGAGGACAGCATCAACGTGGCCCGGCTGCACCTGCACGCCCCGCCGGTGGCCAAACGGCTCGCCGGCCTGCTGGATCAGGTCACGCTCGCCGGTCACGGCGCCCGCTGAGCCGGCCGGGCGGAACGCGGCGTTCCGCCCGGCCGCCGGTGCCCTGTCCGTCCCGCTGGAACAGTCGGGGGGGGGTGCGCGGGCCGCGTCGACCGGGTCAGGTCGCCGACGACCGCTGCCCGCCGCGCCGGCGGACGGCGAGCAGGAACCGGGCTGACGCCGTACCCGAAATGGATCGTCGTCCCGCCACCGGCCCCCGTACGCTGCGCCAATGCTGCTACGCATGTCGACCCTGCTGCTCCGGACCCTGCGCGAGGACCCGGCGGACGCGGAGGTGCCGAGCCACCGGCTCCTGCTGCGCGCCGGCTACATCCGTCGCGCCGCACCGGGCGGCTACACCTGGCTGCCGCTGGGCAAGCTGGTGCTGGACCGGGTCACCGATGTGGTCCGGCAGGAGATGACGGCGATCGGCGACCAGGAGGTGCACTTCCCGGCGCTGCTGCCGGCCGAGCCCTACCGGACCAGTGGCCGGTGGACGGAGTACGGCGACGACATCTTCACCCTCGCCGACCGGCGCGGCGCGGAGCACCTGCTGGCGCCCACCCACGAGGAACTGGCCGCGCTGCTGGTCAAGGACCTGTTCACCTCGTACCGGGACTTCCCGGTGACGCTCTTCCAGATTCAGACGAAGTTCCGGGACGAGGCCCGGCCGCGCGCCGGGCTGCTGCGCGGGCGCGAGTTCCTGATGAAGGACGCCTACTCGTTCGACCTCGACGAGGCGGGCCTCGCGGCGGCGTACGAGCGGCACCGCGGCGCGTACCGACGGATCTTCGACCGGCTCGGGCTGGAACACACGATCGTGCGCGCCACCTCCGGGGCGATGGGCGGTTCGGCGTCGGAGGAGTTCCTGGCGGCGACGCCCGTCGGCGAGGACACCTTCGTCGGCTGCACCGCCTGCGACTACGCCGCCAACACGGAGGCGGTGACCACGCCCGCCCCGCCGGCCGGCGACCCGGACGCCCAGCCGCCGGCCGAGGTGCACGACACCCCCGAGACCCCGACCATCGCCAGCCTGGTCGAGCTGGCCAACGCCCGCCGTCTGGGCGGTCGGGACGACTGGACCGCCGCCGACACCCTGAAGAACGTGGTGCTCGCCCTGCGCCGTCCCGGCGTGCAGGAGGCCGAGCTGCTGGTGGTGGGGCTGCCCGGCGACCGCGAGGTCGACCTGAAGCGGCTCGGCGCGGCGGTCGCCCCGGCCACCGTGGACGTCTTCGACGGCTGGGACGCCCGACCCGAGCTGGTCCGTGGCTACATCGGCCCGCAGGTGATGGCGAAGCTGGGCATCCGCTACCTGGCCGATCCCCGGGTCGTGCCGGGCAGCGCGTGGCTGACCGGCGCGAACGAGCCGGGCCGGCACGCGACGGGCGTGGTCTGCGGCCGGGACTTCGAGCCGGACGGCACGGTCGAGGCCGCCGAGGTGCGCCCCGGCGACCCCTGCCCGGCGTGCGGCACCGGCGAGCTGACCATGCGGCGGGGCATCGAGATCGGGCACATCTTCCAGCTCGGTCGCCGCTACACCGACGCCTTCGCCGTCGACGTGCTCGGTCCCGCCGGCAAGCCCGTCCGGCCGACCATGGGCTGCTACGGGATCGGGGTGTCCCGCGCGGTCGCGGCGATCGCCGAACAGCACCACGACGAGCGGGGACTCGTCTGGCCGACGGCGGTCGCGCCGTGCGACGTACACCTGGTGGCTGCCGGGAAGGGGCCGCAGCTGGACGCGGCGCTGGAGCTCGGCGGGCGGCTCGCCGCCGCCGGCCTGCGGGTGCTCGTCGACGACCGGACGCACGTCTCCGCCGGGGTGAAGTTCACCGACGCCGAGCTGATCGGCATCCCCCGCGCCGTCGTGGTCGGCCGCCGTCTCGCCGAGGGGTACGTCGAGCTGCGTGACCGGGCGTCCGGCGAGCGCGTCGAACTGCCGGTCGACGGGGTGGCGGACCGGCTGGTCGACCAGGTACACCGGGAGCGCGGGAACGTGGTGTAGCGAACGTGTCACGGGGTACCGCAGTCCGATCGACTGAATGCGTTCTGGAGGCTCTCATGACCGGTTACCGGGTCAGCGACGTGATGACGAAGCAGGTCATCTACCTGCCGGCCGAGACCACCCTGGACGAGGCGGCCAGGGTGATGAAGGAGGCGGACATCGGCGACGTGGTGGTCACCGACGGCGCCACCCTCGCCGGCATGCTCACCGACCGGGACATCGTCGTCCGGGCGGTGGCCGAGCGCAGCGACCCGGCCACCACCACGATCGGCTCGATCATCACCCGCGAGGTGGTGATGATCGAGCAGCACTCGACCGCGGCGGAGGCGGCGGCCCTGATGCGGGAGCGGGGCATCCGGCGGGTGCTGGTCTGCGACAGCGAGCGCAAGCTGGTCGGCATCGTCTCCCTCGGTGACCTCGCGATGCAGCTCGACCCCCACTCGGCGCTGAGCGACATCAGCGAGCAGGCACCGACCGTCTGAGGTGCGAGGAAGGGTCCCTTACCAACGCCTGCGGCATAGGAAGGGTCCCTTCCTTCGGCGGTAGCCTCGGAGGCATGTCATCCATGCCGGCCAGGCTTTCCGAGATCGTCGACGAGTTCGCCGCCGCGCCCCGCGACGTGGTGCTGGAGATGTTGCTGGAGTACGCCGACGTCATCCCGCCGCTGCCCGCCGACGCCGCCGACCGGGAGGGCATGGAGCAGGTGCCGGAGTGCCAGACGGCGTTCTTCCTGCGCGCCCGGGTCACCCCGGAGAAGACGGTGGAGACGCTGTTCGACTGCCCGCCGGAGGCGCCCACCACGCGCGCGTTCGCCGGCATCCTCGCCGAAGGGCTGGCCGGGGCGACCGCGGACGAGGTGCTCGCCGTGCCCGACGACCTCTACCAGCGGATGGGCCTGGCCCAGGCCATCAGCCCGCTGCGGGTGCGCGGCGGCACGGCCATCCTGGCCCGGCTCAAGCGGCAGGTCCGGGAACAGACCAGCTAGACGGAGGGTTGTCACCCGACATGGAGATCGAGATCTACGCCGACGTCGTGTGCCCCTGGTGCTACATCGGCAAGCGTCGGCTGGAGCAGGCCCTGGAGTCGTACGACGGCGAGGTGACCGTCCGCTACCGGCCGTTCCAGCTCGACCCGTCGCCGGTGCCGGAGCCGCGTCCACTTGTCGACGCGATGGCCGCGAAGTTCGGCGGGCCGGACCGCGTCCGGCAGATGTTCGGCCAGGTGACGGAGGTGGGGGCCCAGGTCGGCCTGAAGCTCGACTTCGACCGCGCGGTCGCGGCGAACACCTTCGACGCGCACCGCCTGGTCGCCTGGGCCACCGACCGGGGACGCGCCGCGGAGACGGTCGACGCGCTCTACCGCGCCCACTTCACCGACGGCGTCGACGTCGGCTCCCGCGACGCGCTCGCCGCGCTCGCCGCCGAGGTGGGCCTGGACGCGGCCGAGGCGCGCCGCTTCCTCGACTCCGACGAGCGGGTGGCGGAACTCTCCGACGAGCTGGCCACCGCCCGGCAGATCGGGGTGACCAGCGTGCCCACCTTCGTGCTGGCCGGCCGGTACGCGGTCACCGGCGCCCAGGAGCCGGAGACGCTGCTCGCCGCCCTGGCCGAGGTGGACCGCCGCGAGGCCGAAGCCGACTGAGCCGTCCACGGCGGCGGTGGGGTCGACCTCGACGACGGACATCGACATGGGTGATGTTTCACGTGCAACGACATCGACGTCCGTCACCGGTCAGGCCGGCCTGGCCAGCCCCTCCACCACGCGCGCGCCGGGCAGCGCGCCGAGCGCCGGCCCGGGCAGCGCGATCTTGCTGTGCCGTACGCCCGACCCGATGATCACGTGCGGGGCGGCGATCACCCGCGCGTCGACCAGGATCGGCCACTGCTCCGGCAGGCCGATCGGGGTGATGCCGCCGTACTCCATGCCGGTCAGCTCCACCGCCTCGGCCATCGGCGCGAAGCTCGCCTTCCGCACGTCGAGCGCGCGGCGGGCCACCCCGTTGACGTCGACGCGGGTGGTGGCGAGCACGACGCAGGCCGCGTAGCGCACGACCCCCTCACGCTTGCCGGCCACCACCACGCAGTTGGCCGACTCGTCCAGCCCCACCTCGTACGCGGCGCAGAAGGCGGCCGTGTCGGCCAGCTCGGCGTCGATCGGCGCCACCAGCACGTCGTCCACGTCCACCGGCGCCTCGGCGGGCCACTGCCCGACGGCGGCGGCGACCGGCGGAGCGAGCAGGTCGAGCCGACTGCGGGCAGGTTCGGTCTTCAGCGTCCCCATCACGCCTGCGATCCTCGCACCCGCCCGGGCCCGGCGTTCCACCACCTGACCAGCGGGCGGAACCGTCGTCGACAGGGGTCACCCCTATCGATCCGGAGACGGGTCCCGACGGCGTGTGGAAGCGGGCGATGCCGGGTACCGGCGATCGGCATGAGTGAACTTCCGCTGCACATCCTGACCGACGCAGGCTTCACGACCGACGAGGCGAACTCCATCGTCGACCACCTCCTCAAGGGTGTCGACACCCACGACGGAAGAGGCGAGACCGACCGGATCGACGTCGAGTCGCTCCCGGAGGAGAAGAAGGCCGCCGTCGACAAGTTCAACCTGGCCGTGGCCGCCGACTTCTAGCCACCCGGAGCACCGGCCCGTCCCGGACCGCCCTCCCGGACCGCCGGGACGGGCCGGTCGGGACGGGCCGGTCGGACGGAAACCCCGGGCCGGCCAGGACTGGGCCGGTCAGTTTCCGGTGAGGAAGCCGTTCTCGCGGAGCAGCGCGCGGTCCCGGACGGAGGCCAGTTCCTCCGCCCGTTCGGCCTGGACCCGGCGCACCTCCATCTCCTCCAGGGCGTGGCGGATGGCGAGCCGGATCACGCCGTAGAGGAAGACGAAACCGGCGACGTACAGGATGACGGTGGCGACCATGGCGAACATGGCGTCACGGTAGGCCGGACGTGAACGCGCAGGCCGTTCATCTTGCGCCCGTTCCCCCGTACGTGTCGGCGAGGTGGTCGGCCCAGGTCCGGACGCCCTTCGGGGTCGCCTCGGTGACCAGGCCGCCCGAGCGCAGGGCACGGCCGATCCCACCGGGTATCCGGACCGGGAGCAGCGGACGGCGGGACCGCCGGGCGGCCGTCCACGCGCGGGCCGCGTCGTCGAAGCGGAGCACCTCCGGGCCGCCGTACTCCTCGATGCCGTGCAGCGGGCCGGCGGTCAGCCGCCGGACGAGGCGGTCCGCGACCTCGCCGGGATCCACCGGCTGGGCGAGTACGGCCGGATCGCCGATCACCGGGCCGAGGCGGCTCGCCCCGCGCAGCAGCCCGTCGAGGAACTCCGGGAACTGGGTCGCCCGCAGCACCGTCCACGGCACCGTGCCGGCCGCCACGACCTGCTCGGCGGCGAGCTTGTGCCGGTAGTAGGGGATCGGCACCCGGTCCACCCCGACGATCGAGACGTAGACCAGGTGCCGTACGCCCGCCTGCCCGGCGGCGACGACCAGCCGGCGGGTGCCGAGCACGTCGACCCGGTGGGTCTGCCGCCCCCGGTTCGGTGCCGAAGCCAGGTGCAGTACGGCGTCCACGCCGGTCACCGCCTCGACCACCCCCTCCCCGGTGGCCAGGTCGGCGACCACCCACGAGCCGGTACGCGCCCGCCGGCTCGTCGCCCGCACGTCCCAACCCTCGGCACGCAGCCCGGGCAGCACCACCCGCCCGAGCCGACCGCCCGCCCCGGTAACCAGCACCCGCATGGTTCCCTCCCTCTCCGGCCGTCGCGCGCCCGCCACGCGACAGTGGTGGTGACGGCGCCCGGCCCACGCGTGTGACCGGCTGTGCGACGGCTCACCGCGACAGGCCGGCTCACCGGAGCAGGTCGGCCGCTGTCAGCACCACGGCCACCGGCAGGATGGTCAGGAAGTTCATCGCCCGCCCATCCTCCCGGGCCGACGGCCGCCACCGGATCGGATCGGCACATCGCCGCCGGCCGTGCCGGAGTCGGGCACCCGGCGGGCAGTCAGCCGGCGCGGATCCCGGACGCGCCGGGCACCACCCGGCCGGCGAGCACGACACCCAGCAGGGCCAGCCCCGAGGCCACCGCGAGCGTGCCGGCGTAGCTGGCCGGTCCCGGGGCCGCCCCGGCCGCGAGCACCGCGCCGGTGAGCGCCAGCACGGTCGCCGCGAAGAGCGAGTCGCCCAGTTGCAGCGAGGAGCTGTTGCGGCCCTGCTCGCCTGGGGCGGACAGCTCCAGCGTGAGCACCGACAACGACGGATAGAGCAGCCCCATGCCGAGACCCGCGCCGGCCCAGCCCAGCACGCCGACCCAGACCGGCACCGCCGGCGCGACAGCGAGCGTGACCACGGCCGTACCGGCGGCGATGCAGGTCAGCCCCGCCCTCGGCAGGGTGGCCCGGGAGCGCGGCGGCGGCAACCGCCCCTGCAACCAGGAACCCGCCGACCAGGCGAGCGCGCCCGTGGTCAGGACCAGGCCGGCGGCGGTCGCCGACAGCCCGCGCTCCCGCGAGAGCATCAGCGGGATCACCACCTCCGCGCCCACGAACACGGCCGAGGCGAGACCGCGCAGCCCGATCACCGTGGGCAGGCCCCGGCCGGCGCGCAGAAACCCGGCCGGCAGCAGCCGGGGCGCGCAGACCAGCAGCCCGATCAGCGCCATGGCCACCAGCCCGACGGCGGCAGCGCCGCGCTGCTGCCCCCCGATGTGCAACAGTGCGGCGCTCACCCCCGCCCCGCAGGCCCAGCCGATCCGGGCCGCCGCGCCCGACGGCAACCGGGTCACCGGAGGCACGCCGATCGCCCGCAGGCCGGGGTGGATCAGCAACACCGCCGGCACCGCCACCACCGGCACCGCCAGGAAGACCCAGCGCCAGCCGAGGTGTTCCACGATCAGTCCGGCCAGCGCCGGCCCGACCAGCGACGGTACGACCCACGCGGCGGCGAACGCCGCGAAGATCCGCCGGTGCAGTGCCTCCGGGTACGCCTGCCCGACGATCACGTAGAGCGCCACCGAGAGCAGGCCGGAGCCGAGGCCCTGCACGATCCGGCCGGCGACCAGGACGCCCATGGTGGTGGCGCCACCGGCGAGCACCAGCCCCAGCACGAACCAGCCGAGCCCGTGCCACATCGGCGCCCGGGGGCCCCGCGAGTCGCACCAGATGCCGGAGGCGACCATGGCGAGCACGCCGGCGGCGAACGGCCCCCCGAAGGCGATCCCGTATAGGGCCAGCCCGTCGAGGTTGCGGGCGACGGTCGGCATGGCGGTGCCCACCGCCAGCGCCTCGAAGGCGAGCAGCGAGATCAGCGCGACGCTGCCCACCGTCATCGCGCGCAGCCGGGGCGCGAAGAGCCCGGCCTCGTCGGCGACCGGGGCGGCGTGCGTCGCCGTTCCGGTCACCTCCGGCCCGCCGGGCCCGGCAGCCACAACGGTCGGTGGCCGAGGCGGGCCCGCGGGTCCGACGGACCCGTCTCGCAGCGGAGCAGTTCGATCAGCATGCGACAAGCCTCGGACCTCAACCCGGCTTCAGGTCAAGGGAGACCCGACTCTCTCCGGCCCATCCGGGGAACTTCCGCTGCTCGGAGCGCATAACGGACGATCAGCCGGGAAGCCAGGCCGCCGGAGCTTCGGGCGTGGGAGGCGAGATGGCGTACGGCGGGAGCAGCGGCAGCGAGGGGCCTGACCGGCGCCTGTCCGGTCGTACGCCTCGATGATCTCACTGGTCCGCACCGCCGGCCGGCTCCTTCCGCCGGTGACGGTGCCGCCGGTCGTCGGCGAGGCGTCCCGGAACGTCGGTGCCGTCGCGGCCCGGCTGGCGCGGGCGGCCGGGCTGGGCCGGCGTCGGGTCTGGTCCCGCCCCGGGCGGCACCACATCGAGGTGCTCGGGGTCTGCCAGGACGGCGGCGACGTCCTCGCGCGGCAGGTCGAGGCGGCGCTGGAGCGGATGCCCGGCGTGGAGTGGGCGCGGGTCAACGCCCCGTCCGGCCGGGTGGTCGTCGCCGTCGGTACGCCGGAGCCCGCCCTGCGGGACCTCATCGCGACCGTCGCCCGCACCGAACACACCTGTCCGCACGAGCCGGACCCGGAGATCCCGCCGCCGCACCCGCCCGAGGAGGGGCCGCGCACGCCGCGCACCCTCGGCGCGCTGGCCTCCGACGCCCTGGGCCTGACCCTCTCCGCCGCCACCCGGATCCTGCCGTTCACGCCGGTGCCCGGGGAGGTCGCCGGGCTGCTCGGCGCGGTCGACCTGCACCCGAGGCTGCACGCGCTGGCGGACCGGGGGCTGCGTGCCGACCCCCGGGCCGAACTGCTGTTCCCGCTCGCCGAGGCGGTGGTGCAGGGCCTCACGGGTAGCTGGACCGGGCTCGTGCTCGACAGCGCGCACCGGGTGGTGCAGTGGGGCGAGGCGCGCGCCCAGCTCCGCGCGTGGGAACAGGCCGAGCCTCGGCTGACCGGGCATCCGGAGCGGGCCGCCGCCTCCGTGCCGAAGATCGAGCGCCCCCGGCCGAAGCCGGACGGCCCCGTCGAGAGGTACGTGGCCCGGACGCTCGACGCGGGCGCCGTGGCGGCGGCCGCCGCGACGCCGGTCGTGGGTGGGAAGCGGGCCGCCGCGCTGGGCCTCTCCACGCTGCCCAAGGCTCCTGGCAGCGGGCGCGAGGGTTATGCCGCGCAGCTCGGCCTGATCCTCGCCCGGCGCGGGGTGATCGCGATGGACCGCAGCGTGCTGCGCGAACTCGACCGGATCGACACCCTGCTGCTGGACGCCGCCGTACTCGGCTCCGACCGGGGCGTGCTGGCGGACCTGGCGCCACTGGCCGGTGCGGACACCGGGCGGGTGGCGGCGCGCGCGTTCGCCCTCTTCGACCCCGCCGCGCCCCGGGAGTTGCGGCACGCCGACGGCTGGCGGCTCGGGCCGCTGGACGCGCTGGACGTCGAGGACCCGGGCGACACCGACGACAGCCGGCGGCTGCGCGACGCGGGCGCCCCCGTGCTCGGCCTGGCCGACGGCGACACCCTCGCCGCCGTACTGCGGGTCGAGCCGGAGCCGGCGCCGGGCGTCGACGCGCTGCCGGCCGCCGCCCGCCGGGCCGGCCTGCGGCTGGTCGTGGCCGGCGACGACGAGCGGCGGTACGACTTCGCCGACGCCCACCTGCCCGGCCGCGACCGGCTGGTCGAGTCGGTGCGGGAGCTGCAACGCGACGGGGCCGTGGTGATGGTGGTCTCCGGTGACCGGGCCGCGCTCGGCGCCGCCGACTGCGGGCTGGGGATCGCCGCCCCCGAGGACCTGCCGCCCTGGGGCGCGCACCTGCTGGTCGGCGCCGACCTGCGGGTGGCGGCGCTGGTGGTCGAGGCGGCCGGGGTGGCCCGCCGGATGGCCCGGCAGAGCATCGGCCTGGCCATGGCCGGCACCGGCCTCGGCGCGCTGAACGCGCTCACCGCCCCCCGCGAGCGGCTGCCCGGACGCGCCCTCATGGCCGTGAACGGGGCGGCGGCGCTGGCCTTCGCCCACGGCGTCCTGCGGGCGCACCGGCTGCCCGGCCCGGCGAACTCCCCGGCGCCCGACATCACCGCGTGGCACCTGATGCCGTCCTCCACCGTGCTCGACCAGCTCGACACCGGCCCGGACGGGCTCGCCACCGACGAGGCCGAACGCCGCCGGGGCAACCGGGACGCCCGGCCCTCGGGGCCGACGGGGCTGCTCCGCGCCTTCGTCGACGAGCTGGCCAACCCGCTCACCCCGGTGCTGGCCGCCGGGGCGGTGCTCTCGGCCACCTTCGGCTCGCCCGTCGACGCCGCCCTGGTCGGCGGCGTGGTCGGCGGCTCGGCGCTGCTCGGGGCGGTGCACCAGCACAACACCGAGCGGTCGCTGGCCGAACTGCTGTCCCGCTCGGCGGTGACCGCCCGGGTACGCCGCGACGGCGCGGAGCGGATCCTGCCGGCCGAGGACCTGGTGCCGGGGGACGTCGTCCTCCTCGAATCGGGGGACGCCGTCCCGGCCGACTGCCGGGTGCTGGAGTCGGCCGGGCTGGAGATGGACGAGTCATCGCTCACCGGCGAGTCGCTGCCGGTCGGCAAGACCGACCAGCCGGTGGTCGCCGCTGCTGTCGCCGACCGGCGGTCGATGCTCTACGAGGGCACCAGCGTCGCCGCCGGCCACGGAACGGCGGTGGTGGTCGCGACGGGTGCGGGCACCGAGGCGGGGCGGAGCCTGGCGATGGCCCGGCAGGCCCCGCCGTCGAGCGGTGTGGAGGCACGGCTGGGCCGGTTGACCCGGGCGGCGATCCCACTGGCCGCCGGCTCGGCGGTGGCGGTGGCCGGCGCGGGCCTGCTTCGGGGCGTACCCCTGGCCCAGACCGCCGCGACCGCCGCGAACCTGGCCGTCGCGTCCGTCCCGGAGGGGCTGCCCTTCCTGGTCAGCGCCGCACAGCTCGCCGCCGCACGGCGGCTGGCGGAGCACGGCGCGCTGGTCCGCAACCCGCGCACCATCGAGACGCTCGGGCGGGTGGACGTGCTCTGCTTCGACAAGACCGGCACCCTCACGGAGGGGCAGCTGATGCTCGCCGGGGTCGGCGACGACGGCCGGTACGCACCGGTCGACCGCCTCGACGACGGCCTGCTGCGCACCCTCTCGGCCGCGCTGCGCGCCACCCCGGGCGCCGACGACCCCCACGACCTGGCCCAGCAGACCGACCGGGCGGTCCGGTCCGGCGCGCAGGCCGCCGGGGTGACCGAGCAGACCGGCGCCCAGGGATGGGAGCCGGTGGGTGGGCTGCCGTTCGAGCCGTCCCGCGGCTACCACGCCACCGTCGGCCGGGCCGGGGACCGGCTGCTGCTCAGCGTGAAGGGGGCACCGGAGTCGGTGCTGCCCCGGTGCTCAAGCTGGCGTACGCCGGGGGGACGCGACGAGCCCCTCGACGACGAGGGCCGAGGCGGGTTGCACGCCGTGCTCGCCGACCGGGCGGGGGCGGGACACCGCATCCTCGCCGTGGCCGAATGCCGGGTCTCCTCGCCCGGAGTCACCGACGATCAGGTGCACGACCTGACCTTCGTCGGCTTCCTGGCCCTCGCCGACGGGGTACGCGAGAGCGCCGCCCCCGCCGTGCGCCGGATCCGCCAGGCCGGCGTGCACACCATCATGATCACCGGTGACCATCCGGCGACCGCCGAGGCGATCGCGGCCACCATCAGCGACCACGAGGAGCAGCGGGTCGTCACCGCAACGGAACTCGACCAGCTCGACGACGAGGCCCTCGCCGCGCGGCTCGCCGCCACGGACGTGGTGGCCCGGTGCACCCCGGCGCACAAGGTCCGGATCATCCAGGCGTTGCAGCGGTGCGGACGTACGGTGGCGATGACCGGCGACGGCGCCAATGACGCCGCGGCGATCCGGCTGGCCGACGTGGGCATCGCCCTCGGTCAGCGGGGCACCCCGGCGGCCCGGGCGGCGGCCGACCTGGTGGTCACCGACGACCGGCTGGAGACCATCATCGCCACCCTGGTCGAGGGCCGGGCGATGTGGTCCTCGGTACGCCACGCGCTCAGCATCCTGGTCGGCGGGAACCTCGGCGAGATCGCGTTCAGCGTGCTGACCGCCGCCGCGACCGGCCGCTCGGCGCTCACCGGCCGACAACTTCTCCTGGTCAACCTGCTCACCGACCTGGCACCGGCGTTGGCGATCGCGATCCGGCCACCCGACGCGGACCACGCCGACGGCCTGCTCCGGGAGGGCCCCGACACGTCGCTGGGCGAGACGATGACCCGGGAGATCGGGCTGCGCGCCGCCGCCACGACGCTGGGCGCCACCGCTGGCTGGACGTTGGCCCGCTACACCGGGCGACGCAGGCGGGCGGGCACCGTCGCACTGGTCTCGCTGGTCGGCACCCAGCTCGGGCAGACGGTGCTGGCCGGCGGCACCAGCCCGGCCGTACTGGCCTCCACCGCCGCGTCGCTCGGGGCGCTGGTGGTGGTCGTCCAGACACCGGGGGTCAGCCACTTCTTCGGCTGCACACCGCTCGGCCCGGTCGGCTGGACCATCGCGACGGGCTCCGCGCTCGGCGCCACCTTCGCCAACGGCGCGCTCACCCGCCTCGTGGAGCGCCTGCCCGGCTCCGGGTCCGGCACGGACGACGAAGCGGCGTGAGCGGGCCCGGCGTCCGCAGTCGACCAGCACGCCGTGACCCCGGCCCGAATGGGCCCGCCGATCACGGGTAGGGCTACCGGTGGAGGTGCACATGTCGACGACACAGCCCGAGGTCACGTTCATCGGCACCGCCACCACGGTGCTGCGGATCGGCGGGTTCACCCTGCTCACCGACCCGAACTTCCTGCACCGGGGCCAACGCGCGTACCTGGGCAAGGGGCTCTGGTCGCGACGGCGCACCGACCCGGCGCTGCGGATCGCCCAACTGCCGTCGCTGGACGCGGTCGTCCTCTCCCACCTGCACGGCGACCACTTCGACCGCGTGGCCCGCCGGGAACTCGACCGGGAGTTGCCCATCGTCACCACTCCCGCCGCCGAGCGGAAGCTGCGCCGCTGGGGCTTCCGGGCCGCCGAGGGGCTGCCCACCTGGAACTCCCGGGAGCTGCGCCGCGACGGCGAGACGCTGCGGCTGACCTCGATGCCGGGCAGGCACGGGCCGGGCGCGCTGGACCTGCTGATGCCCGACGTGATGGGCACGATGATCGACCTGGAACGTGACGGCAGCCGCCGGTTCCGCCTCTACGTCACCGGCGACACGCTCAACCGGCCGATGCTGGCCGAGATCCCCGAGCGGTACCCGGACATCGACGCGATGCTGATCCACCTCGGCGGCACCCGGATCGCCGGCATCCTGCTCACCATGGACGCGCGGCAGGGCGCCGACCTCGTCGAGTTGGTCCGGCCGAAGCTCACCGTGCCGATCCACTACGACGACTATCCGGTGTTCCGCTCGCCGCTGGGCCACTTCGTGGCGGAGGCCCGGCGGCGCGGCCTCGCCGGAACCGTCCGCACCATCGCCCGCGGCGAGACCGTCCCGCTGACCCCGCCGGACTGAGCCGCCGGCCCCCGGCCCATCCGGTCCCGCCAGCGCCTCCTCCCGCGCATCCGGCCCACCCGGTCCCGCCAGGGCCGCCTCCCGCGCATCCGGCCCGTCGGTGCCCCGCGTACGCCGATCGCCGCCTCCCAGCCGGGGCCGGAGGGCGGCGATCGGTCGTGACGTGCGGTCAGACGCGCTCGGAGATGGCCTCGATGAGGTCCCCCACCGGGCGCTCGGGCAGGGAGCGGGCCACGTCGGCGACGGCCACGATGCCGACGAGCTCGTGCCCGTCGATCACCGGCAGCCGGCGCACCTTGTGCTGGCTCATGGTCCGCAGGATCTCCGCCGCGTCGTCGTCGGCGCCGATCGTCACCGCCTCGCCCTGGGCGAGTTCACCGGCGGTGACGCCGCCCGGGTCGCGGCCCTCGGCGAGGACCTTCACCACGATGTCGCGGTCGGTCAGCATTCCCTTGAGGCGGTTGTCGTCCCCGCAGATCGGCAGCGAGCCTACGCCCAGCTGGGCCATCTGCTTGGCGGCCGTCTTGAGGTCGTCCTGCTCACGGATGCAGGTCACGTCGTTCGTCATGATCTCGCGTGCGGTCGGCACTGGCTGACACCTCACTTCCAGGGGGTCGTTGCCGTTTCTCCTACCCCCGTCCTCCCGGCCCATGCGCCCGGGAGGAACCGCCGGCACCGACAGCGTTCGCGCCCGCCGGGAGGCGGCGCCGCCCGACCCGGGTGCCCGCGTCAGGCCGTCGGGTGCCAGGTGGCGGCGGCGCGGCGCAGCCGGTCGTTGACCGCGCGGCCGACGCCCACCTCGGGAACCGGCTCGACCAGGATCTCGCCGACCCCGGCGGCGTCCAGCTCGTGCAGCGCGTCGAACAGCCGCGCGGCGGCCTCCGTCAGGTCGCCGGCGGCGGAGAGCACCTCCACGGCCGCCCAGTCGCCCGCCGGCCGGTCCCGGAAGGCCAGGAAGCCGCGCCGGACCCCGTCGGCCGCCGGCGGCTCGCCGCCCGAGGCCAACCGCAGCGGCGTACGCGGGGCGTAGTGCGCCGCCAGCGTGCCGGGCGCGACGGGCTGACCGGAGCTGCCCGGGCGTACGGTCACCGGGCCGGCCGCCTCCTCCAGCGCCTCCACGGGCAGCGCGCCGAGGCGCAGCACCACCGGCCGCCCGCCCCGGGCGTCCACGATGGTCGACTCGATGCCGCACCGCGTCGGCCCACCGTCGAGCACCACGTCCACGGCGGCACCCAGGCCCCGCACCACGTGCTCCGCCCGCGTCGGGCTGAGCTGGCCGAACCGGTTCGCGCTCGGCGCCGCCACCGGCACCCCGGCCTCGGCGATGAGCGCCCGCGCGTACGCGTTGTCCGGCACACGGACCGCCATCGTCGCCAGCCCGGAGGTGACGATCGGCGGGATCGCCGCCGGCCGGTCCACGATCAGCGTGAGCGGCCCGGGCCAGAAGCGCTCGGCCAACGCCGTCACCGCCGCCGGCACCGCCCCGACCAGCTTCTCCAGCTCGGCCGCGTCCGCGAGGTGCGTGATCAGCGGATCGAAGCTGGGCCGCGCCTTCGCCTCGAAGATCCGGGCGGCGGCCCGGGCGTCCAACGCGTTCGCGCCGAGCCCGTAGACGGTCTCGGTGGGAAAGGCCACCAACCCGCCGGTACGCAGGACGGAGGCCGCCTCGGCGATGCCGCTGTCGGCCGGGAGCACGCGTGGGGATCCGGTGGTCACGCCTCCGACGCTAACCTGCCGAGGCGGGCGGCTCGTGGGCGGCCGGGCGGAACCGCGGTGCCCTGCGCCGGCCGCGCCCACGCGTGAGCCGACAGGAAGGATCGTGGCGTGTCCAGCGACCGTCTGATGCGTATCCACAGCCCCGAGTTCCAGGCCATGGCCGAGCGGGTCCTGCGGGTCACCGAGCTCACCTCCCGTCTGAACGTCCTGCCCTTCGAGGACGAGGCGGGCAAGGCGAAGCTGTTCGCACAGATCCTCGGCAGGCCGCTGCCGAAGAGAGTCACGATCTATCCACCCTTCTACACCGACCACGGCCTCCGCCTGGACCTCGCGGAACGCGTGTTCGTCAACCAGAACTGCACGTTCCTGGACTACGCCGGCATCCGGCTCGGTCAGGGAGTGATGGTCGGGCCGAAGGCCACCTTCATCACCGTCGGCCACCCGGTCGATCCGGAGGAGCGACGGGGCTGGCTCAGCGGAGGGCCCATCGACGTGGCGGAGAACGTGTGGATCGGCGCCGGTGCCACGATCCTCCCCGGCGTCAGCATCGGCCGGGACGCGGTGGTCGCCGCCGGCGCGGTCGTGGCCGAGGACGTACCGCCGGCCAGCCTGGTGACGGGCGGCAAGGCGACCGTGTATCGACAGTGGTGACGCCTGTCCCGGTGCGCGAGGATGACGGGCATGCTTCGTCCCCCTCGGGCTCTCCTGCTGGACTTCGGCGGCGTCCTGGCCGACGCGCCACCCCAACCGCCGGCCCCGCCGGGTCTGGTGCGGCGCCTCGCCGAACTCGTCGACGGCGCCGTACCGGACGAGCAGATCACCCGTGACCTGGGCGAGGGCTCGCGGGCCTACGCCCTGTGGCGCGACGACGTGGGCAGGACGGACGACCCGGTCGAGCTGCCGCACGCCCAGGTGTGGGCCGACTTCGTGACCCGGTCCTGGCCGCAGGAGGCCCGCGCCGCCGTCGAGCGGGAGGCGACCCCGCTGGCGTACGCCTGGACCTGGCGCCGGGAGTGGGCGGTGCGTCCCGGCATCGGCGAGGCCCTGCGGCACGCCGCCGACGCCGGCCTGCCGATGGCGGTCGTCAGCAACACGCTCTGCGGCGCCGCCCACCGGGACTTCCTGGCCGCCGCGGGGCTCTCCGGGCTGTTCGGGGCCGAGTTCTACAGCGACGAGGCCGGGCCCCGGAAGCCGAACCCGGAACTGGCGCTGCTGGCGGCACGCGCCATCACGGTGCCGATCGGCGACTGCTGGTTCGTCGGCGACACCGTGCACCGCGACGTCGTGTGCGCCCGTCGCGCCGGCACGGGCGCCGCGATCCTGATGCGCTCGCCCCGCACCGACCGGGAACCGGCGCTCCCGGGAGTCGAACCGGACGCGCGGATCGAGGACGGCCACGGGCTCCTCGCGCTGCTGCGTGAGCACGCCCGCCCGTGACCGGCGGTACCGACTGGCAGGCGTGGCACGAGCCGTACGCCGACGTGGACTCCCCGCTGTCGCGTCGGCTGCGGCTGGTGCAGCAGCACATCGCCTCGTGGCTCGACGAGCGCTCCGAGGAACGGCTGACGGTGGTCAGCGCCTGCGCGGGGCAGGGCCACGACCTCATCGGCGTCCTCGCCGCACGGCCCGCCTCCCCGCGCATGCACGTGACCCTGCTCGAGTACGACGCCGGCAACGTGGCCGCCGCGCGGGCCGCCGCCGACCGGGCCGGCCTCTCCCACCTCGTGATCAGGCAGGCGGACGCGGGCCAGCTCTCCTCCTACGCCGGGACGGTTCCGGCCGACCTGGTGCTCATGGTCGGAGTCTTCGGCAACATCCCGGACGCCGACGTGCAGCGGACGGTCGCCGCCCTGCCCCAGTTCTGCGCGGCGGGTGCCACCGTGATCTGGACCCGGGCGCGGCGGGCACCGGACCTCACGCCGGCCGTACGGGGGTGGCTTCGCGACGCCGGCTTCGTTGAGGAGGCGTTCCACGCTCCGGCCGACGTGCGGTTCTCCGTCGGCGTCCACCGGTTCGAGGGCACACCGCGACCTCTGGACGCCACGGGAACGCTCTTCACCTTCCTGCGCTGACCGGTGATGCTGTCGCGAGCGTCAGGAACGAGATCAACCAAGGGAAGTGCTGGTGGAGCCCAGGGGACTCGAACCCCTAACCCCTGCCTTGCAAAGGCAGTGCTCTGCCAGTTGAGCTAGGGCCCCGGGAGGCGGACGAAGCCGCCGGTGCCGGCAGTGCCAGCGAGATCAGCGCAGGTCGGGCGCGGTGGTCGCCTCGTGCCACAGGGCGCGCTCGTCGTTGGAAGCCTTGACCTTCCTGGCCACCACGGCTGCCACACCAACGACGCCGGCCAGGATCAGAAGCTTCTTGAACATGGGGCCTACCCCTCGCGCTCGACTGCCGTCGGACGAATGTGCGGTGGGGCTAGCTGGAATCGAACCAGCGACCTCAGAGTTATCAGCTCTGCGCTCTAACCGACTGAGCTATAGCCCCGCGTGGCGACGAGCAAGGTTAACCCATCCGTCCGTCCGGCCCCAAATCGGGGGCCGCCGCGACGTCCGGGCGTTGCCGTCGCTTCTGAACCTACCGGAGGCTTCCCGCCCGGCCCAGCCGATTACGTCGCCCGCACGCCCCGCCCGAACGCCCGGTGACGTGCTCCGGACGCACGGAAGCCGGGGCTCCGCGCTCGGCGGTGCCCCGGCTTCCGAGGTGGTTCAGTCGCGCTCGGCGAGGGTCAGCTCGATGCCGCCGACCAGGTCCGCGCAGACGTTGTAGACGAAGGCCCCGAGCGTGGCGAGCGCCGTGAACAGCACGACGTTGACCAGGCCGATCAGCGCCGAGCTCAGGATCACGCCCTTGGCGGTGATCTGGAAGCCGCTGGTGCTCTGGCCGCCGCCCGCGCTGACCAGGTCGGTCAGGCTGTCGTTGACGCTGGTGAACACGCCCATCGCGTCGAGGGCCAGGTAGAGCACCGAGGTGGCCACCACCACGACGATGAAGAGCACCACCGAGACCGCGAACGCGAACTTCATGACGGACCAGGGGTCGATCCGCTTGAGGTTCAGCCGGGCCCGGCGCGGCCCGCGCGACGCGGCCGAACTGACCGACGTACGCGCGGCGCGTACCGCATCACCCACACGGGCCGCCCCGACGGCGGCGGCGCCGCTGATACCCGGCGGCAGGCCGCCCCCGTTGGCGGGGCGGCCGGCGCCGGCCGGGCCGCCGCCGTCCGGCTGCGGCTTCGCGGTGCCCGTCACGCGGGGCTGTGTGCCGGTGGAGCCCGTGATCCGCGGCTGTGTCCCGGTGGTGCCGGTCGACTGGGCGGCACCGACCTTCAGCGGCTGCGTCGTCGTCGGTGTGGCGGCGGCCGGCTTGGCGGCGGGGGCCGGCTTGTCGACCCCCACCGCCTCGGTCCGGTCCGCCGCGTCGCCGTCCTCGGAGGGCTTGTCCGGAGGCGGTGTCATCCCGGGCGCCCGGGTGAATTTCGGGGCAGGCGCGTCGGCGGGGACGGTCGCCCGACCCACGGCCGCGCGGCCGGTCGCTGGTGTGCCGCTCTTCGCGGCCTCCTCGTCGACCGGGGTGGCCGAGGTCCCCGTGTTCCCCGACTTCGCCTGTGTCTCCGTCATTCAACTAGTCCTGTTCGTCAGGCTCGTCGGCATTGCGAGCAATCGCCACGATAGTCACGCCATCCGGAAGGTCCATCAGCTTGACCCCCATTGTGTTCCGGTCACGCGTACGGCGTACAGGCTTCACCGGAGTCCGGATGACACCACCGTTGCTGGTGATCGCGAACAGCTCGTCGTCCGGGTCGATCACCACCGCGCCGACCAGACCACCGCGCCGCTCGGTGATCTTCGCAGTCAGCACGCCCTTACCTCCCCGGCCCTGCACGGGGTATTCCTCGATCGGGGTGCGTTTCGCATATCCCCCGTTCGTGGCCACCAGAACGTCCAGCCCCTCGCGGACCACCTCCATGGCCAGCAGGACGTCTTCCTCGCTGAAGCGCATGCCGATCACGCCCGAGGTGGCCCGCCCCATCGGGCGCAACGCCTCGTCGCTCGCGTTGAACCGGATCGCCTGCGCGTTCTTCGAGACCAGCAGCAGATCCTCCTCCGGCGCGACGAGCGCCGCCCCGACCAGCTCGTCCTCGTCGCGCAGGTTGATCGCGATGATGCCGCCGGACCGGGGGGAGTCGAACTCCTCGAGCCGAGTCTTCTTCACCAGGCCGTTCTTCGTGGCAAGTACCAGGTAGGGAGCCACCTGGTAGTTCGGAATCTCGATGATCTGCGCGATCTGCTCGTCGGGCTGGAACGCGAGCAGATTGGCCACGTGCTGGCCCTTGGCCACCCTACTGGCCTCCGGCAGTTCGTACGCCTTCGCCCGATAGACGCGCCCCTTGTTGGTGAAGAAGAGCATCCAGTCGTGGGTCGAGCATACGAAGAAGTGGCTGACGATGTCGTCCTGTCGGAGCGTCGCACCGCTGACACCCTTGCCGCCGCGCCGCTGTGACCTGTAGAGGTCGACCTTGGTCCGCTTCGCGTAACCCGTACGGGTGATCGTGACCACCACGTCCTCGCGGGCGATGAGGTCCTCCATGGAGACCTCGCCCTCGAACGGCACGATCTTGGTGCGCCGCTCGTCGCCCCACTTGGCGACGATCTCGCCCAGTTCCTCCGAGACGATCCTGCGCTGCCGCTCGGGCTTGGCGAGGATGTCCTTGAGGTCGGCGATCTCCACCTCCAGCTTTGCCAGGTCGTCCAGGATCCGCTGCCGCTCCAACGCGGCGAGCCGGCGCAGCTGCATGTCGAGGATCGCGGTCGCCTGGATCTCGTCGATCTCCAGCAGCCGGATCAGGCCCTGCCGGGCGTCCTCGACCGTGGGCGAGCGCCGGATCAGGGCGATCACCTCGTCGAGGGCGTCCAGCGCCTTGGACAGACCGCGCAGGATGTGCGCCCGCTCCTCCGCCTTGCGCAGCCGGAACGCCGTCCGCCGGCGGATCACGTCGATCTGGTGCTCGACGTAGTAGCGGATGAACTGGGCCAGGTTGAGCGTGCGCGGCACCCCGTCGACCAGCGCCAGCATGTTGGCGCCGAAGGTCTCCTGGAGCTGGGTGTGCTTGTAGAGGTTGTTCAGCACCACCTTGGCGACGGCGTCGCGCTTGAGCACGAGCACGATCCGCATGCCGGTACGCCCGGAGGACTCGTCGCGGATGTCGGCGATGCCGGCGAGCTTGCCCTCCTTGATCAGCTCGGCGATCCGCTCGGCCAGGTTGTCCGGGTTCACCTGGTAGGGCAGCTCGCTGACGACCAGGCAGGGGCGACCCCGCTTGTCCTCCTCGACCTCCACCACGGCCCGCATCCGGATCGACCCGCGCCCGGTGCGGTACGCGTCCTGGATCGCCTGCGTGCCCACGATCAGGCCGTGGGTGGGGAAGTCCGGCCCCTTGACGATCTCCAGCAGCGCGTCGAGGGTGGTGGCCTCGTCCTCCTCCGGGTGCTCCAGGCACCACTGCACGGCCGCGCCGATCTCGCGCAGGTTGTGCGGCGGGATCTTGGTGGCCATGCCGACCGCGATGCCCTCGGAGCCGTTGACGAGGAGGTTCGGGATCCGCGACGGCAGGATGGTGGGCTCCTTGGCCCGGCCGTCGTAGTTGTCCTGGAGGTCGACGGTGTCCTCGTCGATGTCCCGCAGCATCTCCATGGCCAGCGGGTCCAGCTTGCATTCGGTATATCTCATCGCGGCAGCAGGATCGTTGCCCGGCGAGCCGAAGTTGCCGTTGCCGTCGACCAGCGGGTAGCGCAGCGACCAGGGCTGCGCCATCCGGACGAGCGCGTCGTAGATCGCCGAGTCGCCGTGCGGGTGGAACTGACCCATCACGTCGCCGACCACACGGGAGCACTTCACGTAGCCCCGGTCCGGCCGGTAGCCGGAGTCGAACATGGCGTAGAGGATCTTGCGGTGGACCGGCTTGAGCCCGTCCCGGACGTCCGGCAGCGCCCGCCCGACGATGACGCTCATCGCGTAGTCGAGGTAGGAGCGCTGCATCTCCACCTCGAGCCCGACCGGTTCGATGCGGTCGTGCGCGACGACGGCGGCAACGGTCTCCGGGAGCTCGGGCTCGTTGGGTGTGGACTCGGGGATATCGGTCACTGTTAACCCTTATCAGACTCAGAGTCGTTTTCGTGCTGTGGATAACGGCTGTGGATACCGGCCGTGCTGTGGATAACTCTGTGGACAGGCGGGTCGGCCGGTGGATGACCGGCCGGCCCGCCGGGACCCGTCAGATGTCCAGGAACCGGACGTCCTTGGCGTTGCGCTGGATGAACGAGCGGCGCGCCTCGACGTCCTCACCCATCAGCACGCTGAACAACTCGTCGGCGGTGGCCGCGTCGTCGAGCGTGACCTGACGCAGCGTACGCGTTGCCGGGTTCATCGTGGTCTCCCACAGTTCGGGGTAGTTCATCTCGCCGAGGCCCTTGAACCGCTGGATGTCGTCCGGCTTCGCGTTCGGCTTCTTCTGCTGGCGCAGCGCGATCAGGCCGTCCCGCTCGCGGTCCGAGTACGCGTACTGCGCGTCGTCGCCGCGCTTGTTCCACTTGATCTTGTAGAGCGGCGGGGCGGCCAGGTAGACGTGCCCCATCTCGACCAGCGGGCGCATGAAGCGGAAGAGCAGCGTGAGCAGCAGCGTCTGGATGTGCTGGCCGTCGACGTCGGCGTCGGCCATCAGCACCACCTTGTGGTAGCGCAGCTTCTCCATGTCGAAGTCGTCGTGGATGCCGGTGCCCAGCGCGGTGATCAGCGCCTGGACCTCGTTGTTCTTCAGCACCCGGTCGATCCGGGCCTTCTCCACGTTGAGGATCTTGCCGCGGATCGGCAGGATCGCCTGGGTTCGCGGGTCGCGGCCCTGCTTGGCGGAGCCGCCAGCCGAGTCGCCCTCGACGATGAAGACCTCGGACTCGCGCGGGTCGGTGGACTGGCAGTCGGCCAGCTTGCCCGGCATCGAGCCGGACTCCAGCAGGGACTTGCGCCGGGCCAGCTTGCGCGCCTGCTGCGCGGCGATCCGGGCCCGGGCGGCCTGGGACGCCTTCTGGATGATGATCTTCGCCTCGGCCGGGTTGCGGTCGAACCAGTCGACCAGCCGGTCGTTGCAGACCCGCTGCACGAAGCTCTTCACCGGGGTGTTGCCCAGCTTGGTCTTGGTCTGGCCCTCGAACTGCGGGTTGGCCAGCTTGACCGAGATGATCGCGGCCAGGCCCTCGCGGATGTCCTCGCCGGAGAGCTTCTCGTCGCCCTTGAGCAGCTTCTTGTCGGTGCCGTAGCGGTTGACGACGCTGGTCAGCGCGGCCCGGAAGCCCTCCTCGTGGGTGCCGCCCTCGTGCGTGTTGATCGTGTTGGCGAAGGTGTAGACCGACTCGCCGTACGACTCGTTCCACTGCATGGCGATCTCGACCGACATGCCCTCCTCCTCGGCGCCGAACTCGACCACGGTCTTGTGGATCGGGTTCTTCGAGGCGTTGAGGTGCCGGACGAAGTCGGCGATGCCGCCCTTGTAGCAGAAGGTGACCTCGCGCGGCTTGCCCTCCTCGCCCTCCGGGACCCGCTCGTCGAGCAGGTGGATGGTGAGGCCCCGGTTGAGGAAGGCCATCTCCTGGAGCCGCCGGTAGATGGTCTGGAAGTCGAAGTCGACCGTCTCGAACACGTCGGCGTCGGGCCAGAAGGCCACCGCGGAACCGGTGCGGTCGGTCGACTCGCCCTTCTCCAGCGGGGTCGGCTTGGAGTTGTGGTACTGCTGCCGCCAGACGAAGCCGGACTTGTGGATCTCCACCGCCATCTTGGTGGAGAGGGCGTTCACCACGGAGACGCCGACGCCGTGCAGACCGCCGGAGACCGCGTACGCCTTGCCGTCGAACTTGCCGCCCGCGTGCAGCACGGTCAGCGCCACCTCGACACCCGGCTTCTTCAGCTTCGGGTGCAGGTCGACCGGGAAACCCCGGCCGTTGTCGGTGACCCGGACCCCGCCGTCGGCGAGCAGCACCACGTCGATGGTGTCGCAGTGGCCGGCCAGCGCCTCGTCCACCGCGTTGTCGACGACCTCCCACACCAGGTGGTGCAGACCGCGCTCACCGGTCGACCCGATGTACATACCGGGGCGCTTCCGGACCGCCTCCAGCCCCTCGAGAACGGTGATCGACCCGGCGCCGTACTCCTGCTTGTCCTGCGCTGCCACCTTCGGCCACTTTCTCGCGCCGTCCGCACCTGGTGGCGCGTCGGGCGCGGGTTCGGCGGACAGGACGCGACGTCGACGCGCAGACCGGCACCGGGGACAATTCCGGGGTACGGGTCGAACGCGCCGGTCGCCGCGGTTGCCCGCGGATCGCGATCGGCTCGACCCGACGTGGACAATGATCGCGGGCCCCGCTCCGGGCCCGTGTCTCGTCGCTCCGCACCGGGTCTTCGTCTCAGGGTCAATCTTACTGTGCGCGGACGACAGAACCACCACTCGGCACCCCTGCGAGGCGGCTGAGACCGACGTAGCCGGCCGAACCGCGCCGCCCGCGACTCCCCCTACACGCCAGGGTGCGTTCGGGGGCGGCGCCGCCTGACGATCGGTGCGGGTCGGACGGCGGGAACGCCACCGCCGCCACGCCGTCGGCCCGGCCTTGATCTTTTCGGGCCGGAACCGGACGATCGAGCCGTTACGAACTATCCGTGCTCTCGAAGAGGTGACGCCCGATGGGGCTGGACAACGTCGCGGTGCAGTGGCCGCGGACCGGCCGCTTCTACGATCCGGTCGCGCCGGCCGAGTTCGTCGACTTCGGCGACATCGTCGACATGCCCCGCATCTCCGCGCCCACCGCGGCGCTCGCCGAGCTGATCGCCAAGACCGGCACCGTGCGGGCGACCGTGTACACCGAACTGGTCGACCTCCTGCTCGGCCTGGAGGGTGTGCTCTACGCCACTGACGCGGCGGCCGAGGACGAGGATCCGGTGATCGATCCCGACGGCTGTGCCTGGGTCGCCGGCGGCATCGAGCGGTTCGTGACCGGCCACCGCCCGCACGGCGAGGCCGTCACCTTCGACTCGGTGAGCCAGGTGCTGCGGTCGCTGCTCGCCGACGGGCGGTTGGCCGAGCAGCAGCTGCGCTGGCTCGACAGCCGCCTGGACGCGCTGCGCGACGAGAGCGGCGAGCCGCCGCAGTGGAACTTCACCTGCGCCGAGCTGGCCGTGCTGGCGGCCTTCTACCGGCGCTGCGCCGACCGCGGCTTCGCCGTCTACGCCGACGCCTGACCCCGCTCGGCGGCGGACCCGCGGTTGGCGGCGTCGATGACCCGGGTCAGCACGGCGTGCAGGTGGCGCAGGTCCTCGACCGGCATGCCGAGCCGTTCGACGATCGCGGGCGGGATCTGCTCGGCCCGCGCCCGCAGCGCCTGGCCGGCTGCGGTCAGCGTCACCGCGAGGCTCCGCTCGTCGGCGGGGTCGCGTTCACGCCGGACGTAGCCGGTCGCCTCCAGCCGCTTGAGCAGGGGCGACAGTGTGCCGGGGTCGAGCTGGAGCAGACGGCTGAGGTCGCGTACGGACAGCGGCGCGTGCTGCCAGAGGGCGAGCATCACCAGGTACTGCGGATGGGTGAGCCCCATCGGCTCCAGCAGGGGCCGGTAGACGGCGACGACGCCGCGTGCGGCGACGGAGAGCGCGAAGCACACCTGCTGTTCCAGCGCCAGGGGATCCCCGTCGGGCTGGTCGGTCACGGGCGGGCCTCCTCGTCGTCGTTGCGAGCGTACCAATGATTGGTGTACCAATGATTTGTACGCCAATCGTTCCCGTCGCACCGGAGGCCAGGCGATGACCGAGGAGAAGCCCACCCCGAAGGCCCCGGGCGAGGGCGGCCGCCTGATGGCCTGGGCGTTCCGGCGCCTCGCCGGCCCGCCGGAGGTCCAGGGCGCGGTGCAGGGCGGCTCGAACCACGCCCGGGAGGCGTGGAAGCGAGACCTGGAGCGGCGCAAGCAGTGGAGTCGCGAGCAGCGCGAGCGCAAGCGCGCCGAGCGGGAGGCCCGACGCGAGGGTCGCTGACCGTCAGCCGTAGGTGTCCCGCGGGCCGCGGCCACGGACCCGGCGCGGGCCCTTCGACCAGGAGGGCGCTGCCGGGCCGTGGATGTGCAGCTTGCGCACCACGTTGTGGCCGACCTCGCTGGCGATCTGCTTGAGCAGCGAGCCGGCCAGCAGCCGCAGCTGGGTGGCCCACGCGGTCGAGCGGGCCTCCACGGTCAGCTCGCCGTCCTCCAGCTTCACCGGCCGGCTGTGCTGGGCCACCTCCGGGCCCACCACCCGCTCCCAGGCGCCGAACACCGTCGCCTCGGCCGCCGGCTGCTGCCAGCCACGCGCCTTGACGAGCCGGTTGAGCACCGCGCCGAGCAGCTGCGGATCGCGCGGGTCCGGCCCGGGGCCGGAGTAGCCGCGCAGCCGCCGCTGGCCGCCCTCGCCGTCGCCCCCGCCGGAGGTACGCCGACGCGTACGGGCCGCCGACTCCCGGCGGGCGCGCGCCGCGTCCAGCACGGCCCGCGCCAGCTCTGGGCCGCTCGCCCCGGCCGGCGCGTCGCCGCCCGTCGCGCCGCCGCCCGTCGCGCTGCCGGAGTCGCCGCCGGTCGCTCCGCCGCCACGGCCCGGGCCGAGCCGGGCCGGCGGAAGCTGCTCATCCGGCACGTCGCACCGTCCCCTCGCCCACGGCGTACCGGGCGCCGCGCAGGGACACCGGCACGTCCTCGTCGACCGCGCAGGTCACCAGCAGCTGGCTCGCCCCGCCGACCAGCTCCGCCAGCCGCTCCCGCCGCCCGGCGTCCAGCTCGGCGAAGACGTCGTCGAGCACCAGCACCGGCTCGATGCCGTCGGAGCGGAGCAGGTCGTAGGCGGCGAGCCGCAACGCCAGGGCGTACGACCAGGACTCACCGTGGCTCGCGTACCCCTTGGCGGGCAGCGGGCCCAGGGTCAGCGCCAGTTCGTCGCGGTGCGGGCCGACCAGGGTGGTGCCCCGCTCGACCTCGGCGGAGCGGGACTCGACGAGCGCGGCGGTCAGCGCCGCCGCCAGGGTCTCCCGGTCGGTGGTGGGCTCCCCCAGTTCCACCGACGGCCGGTACGCGATCCCGGCGGCCCCCCGTCCCGCCGCGACAGCGTCGTACGCCTTCGTCACGTGCGGGCCCAGCGCGGCGACCAGTTCCAGCCGGCCGGCGAGCAGCTCGGCGCCGTGCCGGGCCAGGTGGGTGTCCCAGACCGCGAGGGTCGACAGGTCCCCGCCCCGCGACCCGCCCGTCTTGCGGGCCAGGTACGCGGTGCGCAGCAACGCGTTGCGCTGCTTGACCACCCGCTCGTAGTCGGCCCGCACCCCGGCGAACCGGGGCTGGCGGCTGACCAGCAGGTCGTCGAGGTAGCGGCGGCGCTCGGCCGGGTCGCCCCGGACGAGTTCCAGGTCCTCCGGGGCGAACAGCACGAGCCGGAGCGCGCCGAGGACGTCCCGCGCCCGGCGGGCCGGCGACCGCCCGAGCCGGGCCCGGTTGGCCTTGCCCGGAACGATCTCCAGCTCGACCAGCAGCTCGCGCCCCTCGTGCACGACCGCGCAGCGGATCACCGCCGAGGAGGCGCCCATCCGGACGAGGGGGGCGTCCGTGGCGACCCGGTGCGAATCCAGGGTCGCCACGTAGCCCAGCGCCTCGACCAGGTTCGTCTTGCCGACGCCGTTGGCGCCGATCAGGACGTTCGCCCCCGGCTCCAGGTCCACGCCGACCCGCTCGTACGAGCGGAAGTCGACCAGTTCGAGCCGGCGGACGTACACAGGCGCGGGGATTCCGGTCAGCGCTTGCGGACGGCGTGACCGCCGAACTGCTGGCGCAGCGCGGCGACGGCCTTCATGGCGGGCGAGTCGTCCTGGCGGGAGGCGAAGCGGGCGAAGAGCGAGGCGGTGATCACGTTCAGCGGCACGGCCAGCCGGACCGCCTCGTCGACCGTCCAGCGGCCCTCGCCCGTGTCCTCCGTGTAGCCGCTCAGCTCGGCCAGCTCCGGGTCCTCGTCGAGGGCCCGGTCCAGCAGGTCGAGCAGCCAGGAGCGGACCACGGTGCCCTCGCGCCAGGACTTGAACACCCCCGGCACGTTGGTGACCAGCTCGGACTTGGCCAGCAGCTCGTAGCCCTCGGCGTAGGCGTGCATCAGGCCGTACTCGATGCCGTTGTGCACCATCTTGGCGTAGTGCCCGGCGCCGACCGGCCCGGCGTGCACGAAGCCGAACTCGCCCTCCGGCTTCAGCGACTCGAAGATCGGCATGAGCCGGTCGACGTGCTCCTGGGCGCCGCCGACCATCAGCGCGTAGCCGTTCTGCCGGCCCCAGACGCCACCGGAGACGCCGGCGTCGAGGTAGCCGATGCCGCGCTCGTTCAGCCGCTCGGCGCGGGGCGCGTCGTCGCTGAAGCGGGAGTTGCCACCGTCGATGATGATGTCGCCCTCGCCGAGAACGTCGGCGAGTTCGTCGATGGTCGCGTCGGTGACACCGGCGGGAACCATGACCCAGATCGCGCGGGGCGACTCCAGCTTCTCAGCCAGCTCCGCCAGGGTCGCGACATCGCTCAGCTCCGCGTTGTGGTCGAAGCCGACCACCTCGTGCCCGGCGGCGCGCAACCGCTCGCGCATGTTGCCGCCCATCCGGCCGAGCCCTACCAGGCCGAGCTGCATGTGTTCCTACCTCCGTGCGTCGGGGTCTTCTCGGGGTGCGATCAGCGGGAGACGCGGATCGGCATGATGAGGTACCGGTACCCGGGGATGACCTCGCCATCCTCGCCGGCGGGCGAAATCACCGCGGGCTTGAAGGCGTCGACGAACGAGAGCACGGCGAACTGGGCCCCCAGGTTGGTCAGGCCGTCGATCAGGTACTGGGGGTTGAAGCCGATGGTCAGCGGGTCACCGGTGAAGGTGGCCTCCATGGCCTCGCTGGCCCGCGCCTCCTCGGTGCCGCCGGCCTCGACCACCAGGCCGTCGGTGCTGAAGCTGAGCAGCACCGGGGTGGTCCGCTCGGCCACCAGGGCGACGCGCTTGACGACCTCGATCAGGGTGCTGACGGGCACCCGAGCCTCGGCGTTGTGGCTGGCCGGGAAGAGCGAGCGCACGGGCGGGTAGTTCGCGCCGTCGAGCAGCCGGCTGGTGGTGCGCCGGGTGCCGCCCGCGAAGCCGATCATGCCTTCGCCGGCCGCGCCCTGGGAGAGCGCCATGACGACCTGGCCGCCGATCGGGCCGAGGGCCTTGGCGGTGTCGTGCAGGGTCCGGGCCGGCACGAGGGCGTTGACGCTCACCTCGGCGTCGTCCGGGTTCCACTCCATCTCGCGCAGGGCCAGCCGGTAGCGGTCGGTGGCGAGCATGGCCAGCGTGCCGCCGGAGAGCTCGATGCGTACGCCGGTCATCATCGGCAGCGTCTCGTCGCGCCCGGCGGCGATGGCCACCTGCGCGACCGCGGCGGCGAAGGCGGCGGCGTCGACGGTGCCGGTGCTCTCCGGCATCTCCGGCAGGGACGGGTAGTCCTCGACCGGCATGGTGGGCAGGGTGAACCGGGCGCTGCCGCAGACCAGCTCGAGGTGCGCGCCGACGGCGGCGATGTCCACCGGCTTGGCGGGCAGTGCCTTCGTGATCTCGGCCAGCAGCCGGCCGGAGACCAGGGCGGCGCCGTCGGCGTCCCCCTGCACCTCGACGGTCACCTGGCTGGAGACCTCGTAGTCGAAGCCCGAAACCTGCAGGTTGCCGTCGGTGACGCGCAGCATCACGCCGGCGAGCACCGGTACGGACGGCCGGTTGGGCAGGCTCTTCGCGGTCCAGGCCACGGCCTCGGCGAGCGCGTCGCGCTCCACTCGGAACTTCATCAATGCCTCCGCGTCGACGTCAGCGACAACTCTCTCATGCCGACCGCTGCCTACCGACCCGCCTGTCCGTGCGGGTACCCATCGCACCTTAGGGCGCATGGGCATCGGCTGTGCGCCCGACCCCGTGGACTCCTGGTGCCGGGAGGCCGTCCACGACGGCGTTCCGGCCAATCCACAGGAAGTCCAACGGTGATGATTGGTTTTTGTTCTCTTAGAAGAGATAACTCGTCATCTTCATCGCACCTGTGCAAACTGTGGAGAACCCGCGTTTGCCCAGCTCAGACACGTTATCCACCGGTGGTTTACCTGTGGAGAACCCGGGGTAAAACTCGCGTCCCGGTCCACAGGCGGCCGGCGACCCCGAGTTGTCCACCGTCGTCCACCGGTTATCCACCGGTTATCCACCGACTTTCTCCCCAGACCTGTGGACAGGCGGAAGCCGCACCGACGGCGTCATCCCCAGAACCTTCAACAGGTTTCCCACAGGTAGATCGTCGTCGGTGGACAACCAACCGGTTGTCCCCAGGCGTCCACAGGCTCGTCCCCAGGGTTTGTCCACAACCTGTGGGTAACTGAGAGTGGACGGACCGTAGTTTCCCACAGGCTGTGGACAACGAGATGTGGACAACGATCCGGGCGGTGGACGGTCACGGCTCAGATGCTGTGGCCTAGACCATGTCGAGGGTCAAGCCGGGACCGGCTGTGGAGGACGAAAAAGCGCCCGACCGATGGTCCGGTCGGGCGCGTCCGTTAGCCGTCGCTCAGGTGTTCTGCTTGATCCGGTTGGTCAGCTCGGCGATCTGGTTGTAGAGCGACCGGCGCTCGGCCATCTGCTGGCGGATCTTGCGGTCGGCGTGCATGACCGTGGTGTGGTCCCGGCCGCCGAAGGCCTGCCCGATGCGGGGCAGCGACAGGTCGGTCAGCTCCCGGCACAGGTACATGGCCACCTGGCGGGCGTTCACCAGCACCCGGGAGCGGGAGTGGCCGCGCAGGTCCTCCAGGCTGACCCCGAAGTAGTCGGCGGTGGAGACCATGATCTGGTCGGCGGTGATCTCCGGCCCGGCGCCGTCCGGGATGAAGTCCCGCAGCACCTCCTCGGCCAGCGCCAGCTCGACCGTCGAGCGGGTCAGGCTGGCGAACGCGGTCACCCGGATCAGCGCGCCCTCCAGCTCCCGGATCGAGTTCGACACCCGCGAGGCGATGAACTCCAGCACGTCCGGTGGGGCGTAGAGGCGCTCCTGCGCCGCCTTCTTCTGCAGGATCGCGATCCGGGTCTCCAGGTCCGGCGGCTGGATGTCGGCGAGCAGTCCCCACTCGAAGCGGGTACGCAGCCGGTCCTCCAGGGTCGCGAGCTGCTTCGGCGACCGGTCCGAGGTGATCACGATCTGCTTGTTGGCGTTGTGCAGGGTGTTGAACGTGTGGAAGAACTCCTCCTGCGTACGCTCGCGGTTCTCCAGGAACTGGATGTCGTCGATCAGCAGGATGTCGACGTCGCGGTAGCGCCGCTGGAACGCACTGGTCTTGTCGTCCCGGAGCGAGTTGATGAAGTCGTTGGTGAACTCCTCGGTCGAGACGTACCGGACCGAGCGCGCGTTGCCCAGCGTCGTGGCGTAGTGCCCGATGGCGTGCAGCAGGTGCGTCTTGCCCAGCCCCGAGCTGCCGTAGATGAACAGCGGGTTGTACGCCTTCGCCGGCGACTCGGCGACCGCGACGCTCGCCGCGTGGGCGAAGCGGTTGGACGAGCCGATGACGAACGTCTCGAACATGTACTTCGGGTTGAGCCGGTTGCCCCCGCCGTCGGCGCCGGGCATGCGGCGGTCGTCCCGGCCACCGGGCCGGTGATCCGCGCCACTCCGTCCGGGCCCGTTGTCCGTGCCGGTGTCGCGGGGCAGGGCCCGGATCACGTGCTGGTCCCGGGGGGAGACGGCGTCCTCGCGGTAGCGCGGCTCGTACCCCCGGGTGTCGGCGGTCGGCCGGTCCAGCCGGGCGGCCTGCTCGTCGTAGCCCCGGCGCTCGGACGGGTGCCGGGGCGGCCCCGACCGGTCGGGGCGCGGCGGCTCGGCGAAGGCGGTGCTGAACAGGGCCTCCTGCCCGTCCCGGTCGTCCGGCCGGTGCCCGTCGTCGCCCGGCGACGACGTGTCGGGCCGGCGCCGGGGGTGCGCCTGTTCGGGGATGAGCGGCGACTGCCCGGCGTCGTGGTCCCCGCCGTCGCGCTGCCCGGGCAACCCGTCGTAGCCGGCGTCGGCGTAGCCGGGCGGCCCGCCGTCGTGGTCGGCCGGCCCCGGCTCGGGAACACTGCGGTAGACGGTCCCCGCCGGGCGGCCGGAACCGTCGTCGGGCACGCGTACGGTCACCGCGACCTGGATCGGCCGGCCCAGTCGGCGGGTGAGCGCCTCCGTGATCGCCGGGCGCAGGCGGGACTCGATCACGTCCCGGGTGAAGGCGTCCGGGACGGAGAGCAGCGCCGTGTCCTCGACGATGGCCCGCAGCCGGGTCAGCCGCAGGTACGCCCGCTGCTGCGCGGAGATGATCTCGTCGGCGAGCTCGTCGGTCGTTGCTGTCCACACCGCGGCAAGGTCGGTCGTACCGGTCACCGTCGTGCCACCCCCTCGCCTCTGCTCCGCCGACGCCGCCGTCTTCTCCGGTCGGCCGTCCCGGGCCCGCCGCGTACGCGCGGGTGGAACGACACCCACCGGACGGCCGACCGGTCCTCGTCCACAAGTTATCCACAGCCTGTGTACGCACCGATTGTGGCCGCCCGCCGGACGCGGGTCGGACCTGCCCCCTGCCTGAACGGGCGCTGAAGCGGGTTCACCGTGCCGAACGATTCACTACCTTGTCCGGTCTTGCCCGCCGGCGACGACCGGACCTTTCGACGCTGACCGCAATCGGGCACGGTAACAGCGTTGTCGGCGCGCCATCAACCGCCGACGCGCGGCGACCCTCGTCGACATCAGCGAAAACCGCCGCTCCGGTCGCCGGAAGGGCCCGGTGTCCGCCCTGCTGAGGGTGTTTGACGGTCGTTGCCGCCCTGCGTAGGCTGGAACGGCTGCTCTCTCGCCCTCTGCTAGGGTGTTAGGTGCTTGCTGTCCGCGGTCGCTTCCCCGCATCGCCGAGGTCCCGCGCCGCCGGGCAGCACCGATCGGGGCCACCGCCGAGGTGGCCTGGACCACCACACGATCCCGGCGACCCCTCGCCCGGGGCGTACGAAAACGGAGAGCCTGACGTGAGCAAGCGCACCTACCAGCCGAACAACCGCCGGCGCGCGAAGACCCACGGCTTCCGGCTGCGCATGCGCACCCGTGCCGGCCGCGCCATCCTTTCGACCCGTCGCTCCAAGGGCCGCACCCGCCTGTCGGCCTGAGGCCGACCGGGTCAGGTCCGGGGGACGTGGGCAGTCGTGCTGGCGGCCGCACAGCGACTGCGGCGCAGCACTGACTTCGCCGCAGCGGTCCGGGGTGGTCGACGCGCCGGCCGTGGCGCGGTCGTCGTCCACCTGAGTCTGCCGACAACCCCCGACGCCGCGACAGCAACCTCGCCGGAGCCGGCGCGGAGCAGCGGTGCGGAGCAACCCTCCGCACCGGCCCGCGCCGGCTTCGTCGTGTCCAAGGCCGTCGGGAACGCCGTGGTCCGCAACCGGGTCCGGCGTCGCCTGCGGCACCTGGTCCGCGAGCGGCTGGCGGCTCTGCCCGCGGGAAGCACCCTGGTCGTACGCGCGCAGCCCGCTGCGGCCGACGCCTCGTACCCGCGACTCGGCGCCGACCTGGACGCGGCGATCGTCGCCGCGAAGGCGCCCCGCGGGCGGCGGTCCCGGTGACCAGCGGACCGGCCGAGCCCCGGCCGACGACGATCGGTGCCCGGGTGCTGAGCGGGCCCGTCATCGCGTACCGTCGGTGGATAAGTCCGGCTCTGCCGGCCCGCTGTCGGTTCTACCCGTCGTGCAGTGCCTACGCCCTGGAGGCGGTGGCGGTGCACGGCGCGATCCGGGGAGCTGGCCTGACGGCCCGGCGGCTGTTGCGCTGCCACCCCTTTCACCCAGGTGGACACGACCCGGTGCCGAAGCCGGGCGGCCGCCGCCGCGCCGATGTGACTGGAGCCTGAGAATTGAGTCTCGACTGGATCTACTACGCGATTTCGTGGATCCTGCTGGTCTGGCACGGGGCCTGGGACTTCGTCGGGGTGCCGGATCCGGCGGTGATCGGCACCAACTGGGCCTGGATCCTCGCCATCATCTTCCTGGTGGTCACCGTCCGGGTGATCCTCTTCCCCGTCTTCGTCAAGCAGATCAAGTCGCAGCGGGCGATGCAGGCGCTCCAGCCACAGGTGAAGGCCCTGCAGGAGAAGCACAAGGGTGACCGGGAGACGCTCCAGAAAGAGATGATGGAGCTCTACCGGAAGGAAAAGGCCAACCCGCTCATGGGCTGCCTTCCGATGTTCCTCCAGATTCCCGTCTTCCTGGGCCTCTTCCACGTGCTCCGTCGGCTCAACCCGGACAAGAGCGAGGCCGGTAAGACCCTCTACGGCTGGACGATCAGCCAGTTCGAGAGCGCCTCGTCCGCGAAGCTCTTCACCGCCCCGATCGCCGGCAAGTTCGGCTCCACCGCCGAGGAGCTGACGCGGCTCGGCGCCAACGGCACCACCGTGAAGATCATCGCCGGGATCCTCGTCCTGGTGATGATGGGCACCACCTACCTCACCAGCCGCCAGATGATCCTGAAGACCGGCTGGGCCGAGGACCCGCAGCAGCGGATGATCCAGAAGCTGATGCTCTACGGCATCCCGCTGTCGCTACTCATCTCCGGTGCCATCTTCCCCATCGGTGTGATCATCTACTGGGTCACCAACAACCTCTTCACCCTCGCGCAGCAGCAGTGGGTGCTGCGGAAGTTCCCGCCGCCGCCCACCGCCACCAGCAAGCCGGGCACCTCGTCCCGCAACCCGGTGCAGCCGGCGAAGACGGGCGGCCTGCTGGGCCGCACCAAGTCGGCCCCCCCGGCCCCGGCCAAGCCGGTCGCGCCGAAGGTCGCCGGCCCCAAGCCGGGCGCCAAGCCGGTCAACCCGAAGAAGGGCCCCGCCAAACGGCAGGGCTGAGAACGTCCGGGCCGCCGTCGGGAGACCGGCGGCGGCCCGTTCCGCACCGCGCAGCCGCCGTACGGCCGGCGCCGGGCGGAACCGCCGCGCGCGGCGCGGCCACGGGCGAGACTGCCCTACGACAGACGTGCCCGTGGGCACCGGCGACCTCCCGCCGGCCCCGGGAAACCAGCGGACCCGACGGTCCGGCCGAGCGAGTACGGAGATGAGACCGTGACCGACACCAGCACCCCCCGCGCCGACGAGTCCCTGGACGAGGAGGGGACCGAGCCGACCGCGGTGAACGGCGAGACCGAGGAGACCGACGAGGAGTCGGGCACCCGGGAGAAGAAGGCCGTCGGCGAGAGCGAGCTGTTCCGGCAGAGCGAGATCGCGGCCGACTACGTCGAGGGCCTGCTCGACATCCTCGACTACGACGGCGACATCGACGAGTTGGTCTCGGCCGGTCGTCCCGTCGTCGAGGTGGTCGGCGGCCGGCTGCAGAACCTCGTCGGCCAGCGCGGCGCCACCCTGGAGGCGCTCCAGGAGCTCGCCCGGCTGGCCGTCTTCCGGCAGACTGGCACCCCGAGCCGGCTGCTGCTCGACGTCGGCGGCTACCGGGCGACCCGCCGCAAGGAACTCGCCGCCGTCGCCAAGAACGCCGTGGAGAAGGTCAAGGAGCACGGCGAGCCCGTGCGCCTGGAGCCGATGTCCGCGTTCGAGCGCAAGTGCGTGCACGACGTGGTCAACGCGATGAGCGGCGTGGAGAGCGAGTCCGAGGGCGTCGAGCCGAACCGGCGCATCATCGTCCGGCCGGCGGACTGACCGGGTGACCCACGACGACACCACGGCCGGTGCCGTGGACGGCCCGGGTGGCACGCCGCCCGGGCCGTCGCCTGTCCGGCCCGAGCCGACCGTGACTTCCGACGCCGCGCCGTCGATCGACGCCCCTGAGGGCGCCCCGTCCTCGACCGTCGCCCCTGAGAACGCCCCGTCACCGACTGACACCTCCGAGGACGCCCTGTCCTCGGCCGTGACGGCGGAGGACGCTTCTCCGGCCGTGGCGGTGCTGCCGCCGGAGTTGGCCGCTGCGGCGCGCACCCTCTTCGGCGACCGCCTCGACCTGGCCGCCGCGTACGCCGAACTGCTCGCCACCGACGGCGTGGTCCGCGGCCTGATCGGCCCGCGCGAGGCGCCCCGGATCTGGGATCGCCACCTGCTCAACTGCGCGGCGGTCGCCGAGCGCATCCCGGAGGGCGCGACGGTGCTCGACGTCGGCTCCGGGGCCGGGCTGCCCGGCCTGGTGCTGGCCATCGCGCGACCCGACCTGACGGTGACCCTGATCGAACCGCTCTCCCGGCGCACCTCCTTCCTCATCGAGGCGGTGCAGCACCTCGGGTTGGCGAAGATGGTCCGGGTGTTCCGGGGGCGCGCCGACGAGGCGGCGACCGGGTCGACCGGCATCGGTCCGCTGAGCGGGGACGTGGTCACCGCGCGCGCCGTCGCACCGCTCGACCGGCTCTCGACGTGGTGCCTGCCGCTGGCCGTGCGCGGCGGTCGGCTGATCGCGCTCAAGGGGGCGTCCGCCGCGGAGGAGATCGCCGAGCACGCGCAGACCGTGGCCCGACTCGGTGGCGGTGAGCCCGAGGTGCACCGCTGCGGCGAGGGAGTGATCGACCCGCCGACGACGGTGGTGGAGATCGTGCGGGAGCGGATGATCGGACCGGCCCGGCCGAAGGCCGCGAAGAGCGCTCGCGGCGGCCGCTCCCGGCGGCGGTGAGTCCCTCTCGGACACCCACGCGGGATGTCCGCCTACCGGCTTCCCGGCCGGCGGTTGCGTCGTTGAACCGGTACGGGTGGACGGAAGGATGAGAACCCGACGTGGACCGGTCGCGCCCGTGAGCCGTAGGCTGGCTGCGCGTCGATAGTGTGGAGCGGGCGGCAAC
The DNA here is from genome assembly GCF_008806585.1 of Micromonospora sp. AMSO12t. NCBI lineage: Bacteria > Bacillati > Actinomycetota > Actinomycetes > Micromonosporales > Micromonosporaceae > Micromonospora > Micromonospora sp. AMSO12t. The sequence continues at coordinate 11,858 of NZ_WAAS01000010.1, read as the reverse complement.
GGACGTTCACCGGTCCCGCCGCTCCCGCCGGGCCGTACGCTCCGCGGTGCGATCGCGTACGGCCAGTTGACGGGGTGCGGACCGACCATCCGAAGCGGGCAGGGATGACAGGTGCATGACGACGGAAGGTACGACGATCCACGCGTGACGGGGCCAGCGGGCGACCCCGTTTCACGTGAAACCGACTACCCGAGCTGGTCGCCCGACGGGCCGACGAACCCGCCGCAGGACGGGGACGCGGCCGTTCGGTCGGGCGGCGCCGAGCCGGACGTGCCGGAGCCTCCGGCGATCCGCGCCACGGCCGACGTGCCGCGGGCCGGCAATTCGGCCGGCGGCCGGGTGATTGCCGTCCGGCGCAACCCGTCGGCCTCGGCGCGGTTCGAGTCCGCCGTGCCGCAGCAGCCCACCCCGGACTCCGTGCCGGACGCGACTCCCGAACCCGTTCCCGTCACCGACCCGTTCGCGCCCCCGGCCGGCTCCCCCGGAGCCACCGTCGCCGAGGCCGCGTACGTTTCACGTGAAACCCCGACGCGCGAAGAGGATGACCCACCGTTGGCTATGGAGGCGATGCGCGCCGTGCAGATCCTTAATCCGAGTGGCGAGGTGACGATGCCTCGCCCGGAACGGACCCGGGTCATGTGCGTCGCGAACCAGAAGGGCGGCGTGGGAAAGACCACGACCACGGTCAACCTTGCGGTGGCGCTAGCCCTGCACGGCAACCGGGTGCTGGTGGTCGACCTGGACCCGCAAGGGAACGCCTCCACCGGGCTGAACGTCCCGCACCACACCGGTGTGCCGGACGTCTACGACTGCCTCATCAACAGCGTGCCGCTGGAGGAGGTCGCCCAGGGCGTCGAGGGGATCCCCAACCTCTGGTGCGTACCGGCGACGATCGACCTCGCCGGCGCGGAGATCGAGCTGGTGTCGGTGGTGGCCCGCGAGTCCCGGCTGGCCCGGGCGATCGCCGCCTACCCCGGCCACTTCGACTACGTCTTCATCGACTGCCCGCCCTCGCTCGGCCTGCTTACGGTCAACGCGCTCGTGGCCGCGCAGGAGGTGCTAATCCCGATCCAGTGCGAGTACTACGCGCTGGAGGGGCTGAACCAGCTGATCAACAACATCAACCTGGTGCGCCAGCACCTGAACCCGAAGCTTGACGTCTCCACCATCCTGCTCACCATGTACGACCGGCGCACCCGGCTGGCCGACGCCGTCGAGCAGGACGTGCGGAACCACTTCGGCGACAAGGTGCTCCAGGCGGTCATCCCCCGCAACGTCCGCGTCTCGGAGGCACCCAGCTACGGCCAGTCGGTGATGACCTACGATCCGGGATCGCGGGGGGCGACGAGCTACTTCGAAGCTGCCCAGGAGATCGCCGAGCGTGGCGTCAAGGAGCCGGTGGGCCGGAATGCGTAGTGCGGAACAGTCGCTGGGAGGCGTGGCATGAAGAACCGTCCTCGGGGCGGTCTGGGGCGGGGCCTGGGGGCGCTCATCCCGACCGGGCCGGCGCCGACCGCCGTAGTTGAGCCGATCACCGCAGAGGAGTCGCCAGCTCCCGTGGAGGCGGCTGCTGACACTGCCGCGGCTGCGCCGGCGGGACCGGTGCCCACCGGCCCGGTGCCGGCCGTGGCGATCCCACCGGTGGTGGCACAGCCCGAGCCGCAGGCCGAGCTCAGCCCGGTGCCGGGTGCCCGGTTCGCCGAGATCCCGGTCGACGCCATCGTGCCGAACCCGAAGCAGCCGCGTCAGGTCTTCGACGAGGACGCCCTGGAGGAGCTGAAGACCTCCATCCAGGAGGTCGGCTTCCTCCAGCCGATCGTCGTACGACAGCTCGACGACGAGAAGTACGAGCTGGTCATGGGTGAGCGGCGCTGGCGTGCCGCGCAGGCCGTCGGGCGGGAGAACATCCCGGCCATCGTCCGGGACACCCACGACGACGCCATGCTCCGGGACGCGTTGCTGGAGAACATCCACCGGGCGAATCTGAACCCGCTGGAGGAGGCGGCCGCGTACCAGCAACTGCTGGACGAGTTCGGCGCCACCCACGAGGAACTCGCCCGGCGCATCGGGCGGAGCCGGCCGCAGATTTCGAACACCATCCGGCTGCTCAATCTGCCCGCGCAGGTCCAGACCCGGGTCGCCGCAGGGATCCTCTCCGCCGGGCACGCCCGTGCGCTTCTGAGCCTCGACGAGGCCGAGGCGCAGGAGCAGCTGGCGCGCCGGATCGTCGCCGAGGGGATCTCGGTCCGCGCGACCGAGGAGATCGTCGCGCTGGCCCTGAGCGACGGTACGAGCAAGAAGGAGACGGCCAAGCGTCGTCCGAAGCCGCATGCTCCCGCACTGACGGATCTCGCCGACCGCCTCTCCGACCGGTTCGACACCCGCGTGAAGGTGGACATCGGCCGGAGCAAGGGCAAGATCACCATCGAGTTCGCAACGGTCGACGACCTGGAGCGGATCGTGGACCTCATCGGCGTCGGTCAGGAAGAGGAGCCGGAGGCCTGACACCCCGGTCGGCGGTCCTGCGGGACAACGCCGCCGCGTTGCGCGACGGGGCTCGGCGTCACGATCGGGCCCAGCGTCGTTGCGAATGGCACCACTGCCGGCCGCGTGATCCCGGATCACGCGGCCGTTGCATGTGCTGCGGGTTGCGCATCCTCGATCAGCGCGTTCAGGAGATCCGGGCGGTGGCGGCGTTTCACGTGAAACCCGGGATCGGGTCAGGGCGATTCTTGAGCCGCCTCGACCGTTTCACGTGAAACCGCCGGGCCTGCGATCTGCGAAGCGGTGGGTCGGCAACGGCGAGGGCGGGACCCTGAGCCCGGAGGAGCCTGACCGGATCCAGAACCTGCCGCGCCCCTCGGTGAGCCGGTGGCGGAAACGCCGCCGAGGAAACCACAGCCGAGTCACCGACGATCCTCAGTGCCTGCGCCAGCGCCCTCAGCGCGCGTTGAGGGCGCTGGCGCTGGTATCGGTACCCGCAGGGCTGGGCCCGCTCGACAGGGCCGCTCAGCGCCGCGAGAGGGCGGGGGGAGTCGACCCTCCCGTCGCTACCAGGCCCGGCATCGGCACCTCCTCGCTGACGCGGGGAGGTGCCCGCTCAGTGCCCTGCCCGGCCGGCCGGGTTGTCCTGGCCGTTCCGTTGCGTGGCTGACTCCTTGTCTCAGCGGTTCCAGGCTTCTCGGTCTCCCGGCCTCTTCACCCTCCCCGCCCGGCAGCCCGGACGCGTCCTGCGTCGAGTGTCAGCCGGCATCCAGGTGGCCACGGCCGCTGCGGACACGCGTAAGTCGATGCTGCCGCCGTCCACCGCGTTCGGATGGTCGCTCGGCGGTTGCTGCCTGACCGATCAGGACTGGCCCGTCCCTACCTCCGTCCGTTCACCCCTCCGCTCCCAGACCCCCTCCGGACAGGCTGCACACGATGCACCCTCCCGCCGCACCGAACCGGCGTGGATGACAGCCGGTCATGACGCTCGTCGAACTATGCGGCCACGCCGATGAGTGCCTTCCGCCGCCACACGCCGGCCCGCGCCTCCGATCGCCTGCCGCCCTGCGCGGGGCGCGGTCCCCGGGCGGCGCGGCACTGGCCGGGGTTCGGTGCATGTCGCGCTGCGGAAGCGGTGGACGGCCCAGGTCGTTCGCGCGGCGACGACCTGGGACAGCAGGGCCAAGATCCTGAAGGCAACGGTGAGTCCGAACCACGGCGATGCCGACCACGGCGTCCAACGGCGGCGGGAGCGATGACGGAACCCACCCGACGTGCCTCCGTTTCACGTGGAACCGACGACTCCACCCCGGCGGTGGATCCGTGCTCGCGCGCCCGAAAGTTATCCACAGCGGTTATCCACAGGCAGCCTCGTTTCACGTGAAACCCCGCGTGAAATGGGGTGACAGCCTGTGGATGACGGCCTGTGTCCGGCGTCTCATCAACCTGTGGGCGCCTGTGGATACCTGTGGACAGAGCCACTCTCGGTCCTCCCGTCATGGCTGAACTGGGGCCGTCCGGCCGATCGTTCGGGTAGGGACAGCGGTGCCGAGACCGGTTAGTGTCAGCGTCGTGCACGACACCCCTCCCTCCGTTCCGGACTTCACCCAGTGGCCGTCCTTTCCCTTCGAGGGCGACCTTCGTGTCAAGCAACTCGATGACCCGGTCCCGGTCGAGCCGCCGCGCAAGGGCGAGGGGAACCGGGACTGCACCGCCTGCAACGCCCCCGACGACGCCTACATCTGGGTGGGTGAGCGATGGCGGGTACGCGCCATGGACCGCCCTACCGGGCTGCCGATGGTGCTGATCCTGGAATCCCGCTCGCATCTCGACCTCGGCGACCTGCCGAATCTGCTCGCCGCCGAACTGGGCGTGATGACCGTACGGCTGGAGCGGGCCATCCGGTCCCTCGACGGGGTCGCCCGGGTGCACGTCAACCGCTGGGGCGACGGCTCGGCGCACCTGCACATGTGGTTCCTCGCCCGGCCCTACGGTCAGCTCCAGCTGCGGGGGACCTTCCTCTCCCTGTGGGACTCGATCCTGCCGCCCATCTCCGAGGCGCGGTGGCGGGAGAACCTGGCCATGGTTGCCGCCTGGCTGGCGGAGTTCGGGGGCCGACCGCTGGCGGAGCCACCGCGCATCCAGTGGCAGGCGCCTTCCAGCTTCACCGGGCAGCCCCCGGCGGAAGACGCTCCGACGGAGGGCGAGGCGGTGTCCGTGATCGAGTCCGCCGAGGAGACCCCGCCGGCGCAGGAGTCGGAGGGCGAGGCGTCCCCCACGGACGCCGGACGGTCGGGCAGCCAGCCGTAGAACCGGGGCGGCCACCCGAGGAAGTACCTACGGGTGGCCGCGCAGCGGACAGCCCGGCCAGCGCGGCGAGCCAGGTGGTCACCGCCAGTCCGGCAAGCGAGGCGGCGGACCGGACGGGGCGACGGCCGGCGGCGGCACCCCAGCGCCGAACCCCCGCCCGGAAGGTGGGCCGGTGGACCGGTCGGTCAGGGGTGGCGGGCTGCGGCGCGGGCCACCAGGGTGCCGACCATCCTGCCGAAGTCCAGTCCGGCGGCCTGGACCGCGAGCGGCAGCAGCGAGGTCTCGGTCATCCCCGGCGAGACGTTGACCTCCAGCACGTGCGGCTGGCCGGCTGAGTCCACGATCAGGTCGACGCGGCTCAGGTCGCGCAGCCCGAGCGCGGTGTGCGCGGCCAGCGCGACGTCGGCCACCGCACCGGCCACCGCCGGCTCCAGCCGGGCGGGGGTGTGCCAGGTCGTCCGGCCGGCGGTGTAGCGGGCGGCGTAGTCGTACACCCCGTTGCGGGGCACGATCTCCACCGCGGGCAGGGCGCGCGGCCCGTCGCCCAGGTCGACCACCGAGACCGCCACGTCCATGCCGGGCACGTACCGCTCGACCAGCGCCGTGGGGTCGTACGCGAAGCAGCCGACCATCGCGGCCGGCAGGGACGCGGCGTCCCGGACCACCGCGGCGCCCAGCCCCGAACCGCCCTGGGCGGGCTTCACCATGAGCGGCAGCCCCAGCCGCTCGACGATCCGGTCCAGCACCGCCACGGCGCCCAGCTCGGAGAACCGGTCGTGCGGGAGGGCGACCCAGTCCGGGGTCGGGATGCCCGCCTCGCGGAGCACCGCCTTGGCCGAGGGCTTGTCCCAGGCGAGCCGTGACGTGCGGGCGTCGCACCCCACGTACGGGACGCCGCAGAGGTCGAGCACGCCACGCAGCGATCCGTCCTCGCCGGTGGCGCCGTGCAGGGCGATCACGACGGCGTCCGGCGGATCGGCGCTCAGGGCCGGCAGCAGCGCCACGTCGGCGTCCCGCAGCTCGGCGTCCATCCCGACCGCGCGGAGCGCGTCGAGCACCCGGCGACCGGACCGCAGCGAGACGTCACGTTCGTAGGAGAGCCCGCCGGCGAGCACCAGCACCCGCAGGTCGGCGGTGACGGCGGAGTCGGTCACGACGGAACGGTCGGCAGCGGTGGGAACCATGCCGGAATCATGCCAAGTCGGGTCCCGGCGTGTCCGCGCCGGCCTGCCCGCGCCGCGCTCCGGGGCGGCCGACCGTGCCGAAGACCCGCCGCATGGCAATGTCCTGCTCCATCACGCCGGCCAACCGGCGCACGCCCTCGCGGATCCGCTCCGGGGACGGGAACGAGAAGTTGAGCCGCATGTTGCCGGTGCCGGTGCCGTCGGCGTAGAAGCCGGTGCCCGGGACGTACGCCACCCGGGCGGCGATGGCCCGCGGCATCATCGCCTTGGAGTCGAGGCCGTCGGGCAGGGTCGCCCAGACGAAGAGGCCGCCGGCCGGCGTCGTCCACGTCGTGCCGGCGGGCATCAGGTCGTCCAGCGCGGCGAGCATCGCGTCGCGCCGCTCCCGGTAGACCTCGCGGTAGACCTTGAGCTGCTCCCGCCAGGGCATGGTGCCGAGGTAGGTGGAGACGGCGGCCTGCGCGTAGCCGCTCGGGCAGAGGATCTGCGCCTCGCTGGCGATGACCAGCTTGTCGCGGACGGCGTGCGGCGCGAGGATCCAGCCGACCCGCAGGCCCGGGGCGAAGGTCTTGGAGAAGGTGCTGAGGTAGAAGACCCCGTCGCGGCGCCGCGCGCGCAGCGGCGCCGGCGCGTCGCCCTCGAAACCCAGCTGACCGTACGGGTCGTCCTCGACCACCAGCAGGCCGGCGCGCTCGCAGATGTCGAGCACCCGCTCCCGCCGCTGCTCGGTCAGCGTCACGCCGGTCGGGTTCTGGTAGGTCGGGATGGTGTAGAGGAACTTGACCCGCCGGCCGGCGCGCGCCTGCTCGGCGATGGCCGCCTCCAGCGCCTCCGGGATCAGCCCGTCGTCGTCCATCGGCACGTGCACGACCTGCGCCTGGGCGGCCTGGAACACCCCGAGCGCGCCGACGTAGGTCGGGCCCTCGGCGAGCACCACGTCTCCGGGGTCGAGGAAGAGTCGGGCCACCAGGTCGAGGGCCTGCTGCCCGCCCACGGTGACCACCACGTCGTCCGGGGAGGCGCCGCAGGCGGCGTCGATGCCGGAGAGCGCCATCACCTCGCAGATCCGCTCGCGCAGCTCCAGGGTGCCCTGGCCGATGCCGTACTGGAGGGTGGTGGCGCCGTGTTCGGCGCCGAGCCGGCCGAGCATCTCGCCGACCGCGTCGAGCGGCAGCGCCGCGATGTAGGGGGCGCCACCGGCGAGCGAGACCACCTCCGGCCGACTGGCCACCGCGAAGAGCGCACGGATCTCCGAGGCGGTCATGCCCCGTACGCGGCGGGCGTACCGGTCGGTGTAGTCGTCGAGCGTCGTGCCGGTCATGACATCACCTCGATGGCTGCTCGGGTGGCTCCCGCCCCGGCGTACCCGGGACACCTGCGACCATGGCGACGCGGGACGCCGAGTGTCGATCCTAGTCGCCGTCTGCCAGGGGCGTAACCGCGAAGTGACCGGCGTCCACATCGCGGACCCCGGCCGGCGCCCCGGAAGGAGAGGCATTCGCGAGTCCCCTCCCGCAGCGTCCGTTTGCGGCGTACGATCGCTCGTCGGGGGCAGGTAGGCGGTGTTGTCGTTCCGTGCCGGTCTCACCTCCGAGCCTAATGTGGGGATACACCAATGTCGCGACGTCTGGTCAGCTTGACCCTCGACACCCTGGAGGACCTGCCCCGCCCGTGCCGGCAGTGCGTCTACTGGGAGCTTGATCCGGTCTCGGCGGACCGGGCCTGTGCCGCGGGCGACCCGGGGCTGGAGAAGGAGGCCTGGGTCTCGCAGACGCTCCTGGAGTGGGGCTCCTGCGGCAAGCTCGTCTACGTCGACGGCATGCCGGCCGGCTTCGTCCTGTACGCCCCGCCGGCCTACGTGCCCCGCTCGATGGCCTTCCCCACCTCCCCGGTCTCCGCCGACGCCGCGCTGCTGATGACGGCCAACGTGGTGCCCGCCTTCGCCGGCGGCGGGCTGGGCCGGATGCTGGTCCAGGGCGTCGCCCGGGACCTCACCAAGCGCGGCATCAAGGCGATCGAGGCCTTCGGCGACGCCAAGTTCGGCGACGCGGCCGACCCCGCCGGCGCCTGCGTCGCCCCGGCCGACTTCTTCCTCTCCGTGGGCTTCAAGACGGTCCGCCCGCATCCGCGCTTCCCCCGCCTGCGACTGGAGTTGCGTACCGCGTTGAGCTGGAAGTCCGACGTCGAGTACGCGCTGGAGAAGCTGCTCGGCTCGATGAGCCCCGAGACGCTGCTCCGCCCGGTCCGTCCGGCCCCGGCCACCCGCTCGACGGCCGGCTGATCCCGCGCCGGCGCGTCCGGCCCCGGCGGCGGAGCCCGGTCGGGAGTCGGCAGGCGGCTCAGTCGACGACCGTGCCGGCGGCCACCACCGCCCGCAGTGCGCTCACGTCGATCGAGCCGGTGGGGACGTCGCGCTCGACGGGGAAGTACATGCGCTGCACGGCGGCGACGACGGCCTCCACCACCCTGTCCCGGAACCGGGGGTCGACCAGTCGGGCCCGGTCGGTGGGCGAGGTGAGGTAGCCGACCTCGACGCGTACGGCCGGCATCCGGGTCAGCCGGAGCAGGTCCCACGCCTTCGCGTGCGTACGGCAGTCGCGCAGCCCGGTGCGGGCGACGATCTCCCGCTGCACCAGCCCGGCCAGCCGCTCCCCGGTCGCCGAGGTCACCCCGTTGTCGGTGCCGTAGTGGTAGGTCGCCACCCCCTCGGCCTCCGGGTTGACGTGCTCGTCTACGTGCAGCGAGATGAACACGTCGGCGCCGAGCGAGTTGGCCAGCTCCGCCCGGTCGACGTCGGGCAGGCAGTCCTCCTGGGCCGGCCCACGGGTGAGCTGCACCCGGACGCCCGCGGCGGCGAGCCTGCCCTCCAACCGGCTGGCCAGGTCGTACACGAGATCCGCCTCGGTCCACCGCAGCGATCCGTCCGGCACCACCACGCCCGGGTCGGTGCCCCCGTGCCCGGGGTCGATGACGACGGTCCGGCCCACCAGCGCCGGGCCGGACTGCCGGATGGCGTCGGACTCGCGCAGCCACTGCGGCCGCCCGCCGACGACCTTGCGGCCGAGTCGGCGCAGCGCGTTCATGGTGTGCGGACCGCACGAGCCGTCGGGCGTCAGCCCGACCTCGCGCTGGAACTGGGCGACCGCCCGGGAGGTCCGTACGCCGTAGATGGCGTCCGCGCGCCCGACGTCGTACCCCATCTCCAGCAGCCGCTCCTGGAGCGAGCGGACGTCCTCACCGGTGAGCGGCTCCGGAACCGCGTGGTAGAGCGTGCGGGCGCCCAGCCGCCAGCGGGCGGCGTCCAGGGCCCGCCAGGTCTCCGCACCGACCCGGCCGTCCACGCTGAGCCCACGCGACTGCTGGAAGGCCCGCACGGCCCGTTCGGTGTGCGTGTCGAACTCGTCCGCGCCCGGTGCCGTCGGGACGAGCAGGTCGAGGCCGGTCAGCACCGTACGGATCTCGGTCACCGCGGGTCCACGGTCACCGGGTCGGATCGGACGCACGCACGACCCCCTCTGCACGGACGGTTGCTGGCCGGGCGGCCCCCGCTTGAGGCTATGCGTTCCGGGGGCTCCGGGTGCCCCACGTCGGGAAAAACGCGTCGACCCCGTGCCCGGCGGACCGGGTACGGGGTCGATGCGCGTCGGCGCTGCTCAGAGCGCCGATTCGATGAGCCTGACGAGCTCGCCCTTCGGCTTGGCGCCGGCGATCGACTGCACCGGCTCGCCGTTCTTGAAGACGGTGAGGGTGGGGACCGACATCACCCGGTAGGTGCGGGCGGTCTCCGGGTTCTCGTCGATGTTGAGCTTGACGATGGTGACCTGGTCGCCCATCTCGCCGGCGATCTCCTCCAGCAGCGGCGACACCTTGCGGCACGGGCCGCACCACTCGGCCCAGAAGTCCACCAGAACCGGCTTGTCGGACTTCAGTACGTCGGCGGCGAAACTCGCGTCGGTGACCGACTTCGTTGCTCCCACTATGACCCTCCTCCGGGATGTGTTTCGGTTGTTCAGCCCTGCAGCGTGGCGATGAAGCGCTCGGCGTCCAGCGCGGCGGCGCAGCCGGTGCCGGCGGCGGTGATCGCCTGCCGGTACGTGTGGTCCACCAGGTCGCCGGCGGCGAAGACACCGGGCACGCTGGTCCGGGTGCTGGGCGCCTGGACCTTCACGTAGCCCTCGTCGTCGAGCTCCACCTGCCCCCGGAAGAGCTCGCTGCGCGGGTCGTGACCGATGGCCACGAAGACGCCGGTGACGTCGAGGACCTTGGACTCGCCGGTGTGCGTGTTGCGTACCCGCACCCCGGAGACCTTGCCGTCGTCGCCGAGGATCTCCTCGACCGTGGTGTTCCACTCGACCTTGATCTTGTCGTTGCTCAGTGCCCGCTCGGCCATGATCTTGCTGGCCCGGAAGGAGTCCCGGCGGTGGATGATGGTGACCGAGTCGGCGAACCGGGTGAGGAAGCTGGCCTCCTCCATCGCCGAGTCACCGCCGCCCACGACCACGATGTGCTGGTTGCGGAAGAAGAAGCCGTCACAGGTCGCGCAGGACGAGACGCCGTGGCCCAGGTACTCCTGCTCGCCGGGCACGCCGAGCGGACGCCACGCGGAGCCGGTGGAGAGGATGACCGCCCTGGCCCGGTAGGCGGTCTGGCCCACCCAGACGGTGCTGACGGCGTCGGAGCCCACGCTGCCGGTGTCCTTCAGCTCGACCCGCGTCACGTCGTCGGTGAGGAACTCCGCGCCGAACCGCTCGGCCTGCTTGCGCATGTTGTCCATCAGCTCGGGGCCGAGGATGCCGTCGGCGAAACCGGGGAAGTTCTCCACCTCGGTGGTGGTCATCAGCGCACCGCCGGACTGCACGCCCTCGATGATGAGCGGCTTGAGGTTGGCGCGCGCCGCGTAGACCGCCGCCGTGTAACCGGCTGGCCCGGAGCCGATGATGATCAGGTTGCGGACCTCGTCCACTGCCGTCTCCCGATTGTGTTGTTCGCCATCGGCGCGCACCGATGCCGATCCGATGCCGACGCCGCTCGGTGCCGGCACTTCGATGTGCAGAACGTCATCGTACGAACCGGGGATTCCCGAGCCGGTCATCCGGTGGGTCAGGTCACGTGGACGGCCAAACGGCCGGTGACCGCGAATTCACCCTACCCGCGTGCGGTAGCGGCTGTCCGAGCCGGACCCGGGCACACCGCATTCCGGCCCGCTCGCCCAGGCCCAGTGCGCTCCCGTGGCGTCGGTGAAGCGCACGATCAGCGCCGGACGCCCCTGGAACCGGGCGTAGTCGACCACGTCGACCACCAGCGGACCGTTGCCGTGCTCGGCCTTGATCTCAGCGATGCAGGCGCCCAGCGCGGCGGGGTCGGCGAGCCGGTCGAGCCCGGTGACGGAGCCGGGCAGCCGCCCGCCCTCCGCCTGGACGCCGGGCTGCTCCCCGGGCGGGCCGCCGGTGAACGGCCGTGCCTTCGGCGACGACGGAAGGGCGGCCAGGGACTCCTGCGTGTAGTCCGTTCCGCTGCGCACCGACGGCTCGCCGGCGATCCGGAAGGGCGTGGCGGCGGGGGCGGCGTCCTCACGGCTCGTCGTCGCGGGCAACGCCGTGTCCGCGGCGCCGCCCATCTGCTGGTCCCTGGTGAGCTGGTCGACGCCGAGCCCGACCGCCGCGATCGACACGGCGGCCAGCGCGACCGGCCCGGCCAGCCGGGACCAGCGGCGCCGTCGTCGCCCGGGCCCGGTGGCCCCGCTGCGGCCCGGCTCCGACCGGGGTACGCCGGCAGGACGTCTCCCGGACCCGCCGAGCGGCTGTGCCGGCACCGCCCCGATGCCTGTTCTGACCGTTGGTTGACCCTCCGCCGGCCGTTCCTCGGCGGACGTCGCGTCGT
>NZ_WAAS01000009.1:0-56528 GCF_008806585.1 Micromonospora sp. AMSO12t | reverse complement strand
CGGCCCGGGCACCTGCGCCGGCAAGCCGAAGCCGGCCGGCAAGGTGCTCCAGGGCTACTGGGAGAACTGGGACGGCGCGGCCAACGGCGTCCACCCGCCGCTGGGCTGGATCCCGATCACCGACGCCCGGATCCCCGCGCACGGGTACAACGTGATCAACGCGGCGTTCCCCGTCATCCGCGCCGACGGCACCGTGCTCTGGGAGGACGGCATGGACGCCACCGTCAAGGTGCCCACTCCCGCCGAGATGTGCCGCGCCAAGGCGGCCGGCCTGACCATCCTCCTGTCGATCGGTGGCGCGACCGCCGGAATCGACCTCAGCTCGGCCGCCGTCGCCGACCGGTTCGTCGCGACCGTCGTACCGATCCTCCAGCAGTACAACTTCGACGGCATCGACATCGACATCGAGACCGGGCTCACCGGCAGCGGGAACATCTCCCAGCTCTCCCCGTCGCAGGCGAACCTGATCCGCATCATCGACGGGGTGCTGGCGCGGATGCCCGCCGGCTTCGGCCTCACCATGGCGCCGGAGACCGCGTACGTCACCGGCGGCAGCGTCACCTACGGCTCCATCTGGGGCGCGTACCTGCCGATCATCAAGCGGTACGCCGACAACGGCCGGCTCTGGTGGCTGAACATGCAGTACTACAACGGCAGCATGTACGGCTGCTCCGGCGACTCCTACCCGGCCGGGACCGTGCAGGGCTTCACCGCCCAGACCGACTGCCTCAACGCCGGGCTGGTCGTGCAGGGCACCACCATCCGGGTCCCGTACGACAAGCAGGTCCCCGGACTGCCGGCGCAGCCCGGCGCCGGGGGCGGCCACATGGCCCCGGCGACGGTGGCCCAGGCGTGGAACACCTACCGGGGTGGCCTGAAGGGCCTGATGACCTGGTCGCTGAACTGGGACGGGTCGAAGGGCTGGACCTTCGGCGACAACGTGCGGACCCTCCAGGGCCGCTGAGCCGCCGCGCACCCCGCGCGTCAACCGCCGGCCGCACCCCCGCGGCCGGCGGTCGGCGCCCCGGAACGCGCGGCGCCTCCGTCGCGTTCAGGGCCGGAACCGGTAGCCCATGCCGGGCTCGGTGATGAGGTGGCGCGGGCGGGCCGGGTCGTCCTCCAGCTTGCGGCGCAGCTGGGCCATGTACTGGCGCAGGTAGTTGGTCTCGTTCTGGTACTCGGGACCCCAGACGTCGTGCAGGAGCTGGCGCTGGCTGACGAGCTTGCCCGGGTGACGCAGCAGCTGTTCGAGCACCCCCCACTGGGTTGGGGTGAGCCGGACGTCGGCGCCGTCGTCCCGGGTGACCGTACGGGCGGCGAGGTCGACGGTGTGCCGGCCGACGCGCAGCGTGGCGGTGGTCGCGTCGGCGCTGACGTGCAGTCGCCGGGTCACGGCGCGGATCCGGGCGAGGAGTTCGTCGATGCCGAAGGGCTTGGTGACGTAGTCGTCGGCGCCGGCGTCCAGGGCCGCGACCTTGTCCTGGCTGCCGGCGCGGCCGGAGAGCACGATGATCGGGACGTGCGTCCAGCCCCGCAGGCCCCGGATGACCTCCACCCCGTCGATGTCGGGCAGGCCGAGGTCGAGCACCACCAGGTCGGGCGGGTCGCTGGCGGCTGCCTTGAGCGCGGCCGTGCCGGTCGCGACGGCCTGCACCTCGTAGCCCCGGACCCGCAGGTTGATCCGCAGGGCACGGACGATCTGCGGCTCGTCGTCGACGACCAGGATACGGGTCATTCCTGCTGCCCCTCTGCGGCGCTCGAGGTGGCGGCGGGCAACCGCAGCACCATGGTGAGGCCGCCCCCGGGGGTGGTCTCGGGAGTGATGCTGCCACCCATCGCCTCGGCGAGGCCGCGGGAGAGGGCCAGGCCGAGGCCGACGCCGGTGGCGTTGTCCCGGTCGCCCAGGCGCTGGAACGGCAGGAAGACGTGCTCCCACTGGTCCTGCGGGATGCCGGGACCGACATCGATGACGCGCAGCTCCACCTGGCCGGCGTGGGCGCTGGCGGTGATGGCCGGGGGCCGCCCGGGCGGGCTGTGCCGCAGGGCGTTGGCGACGATGTTGACCAGCACCCGCTCCAGCAGCCCCGGGTCGGCGACGGCGGCGGGCAGGTCGGCGGGGATGTCGGTGCCGACGTCGGCGGCCTGCGGACCCAGCTCGTCCAGGGCCCTCGGCACCGCGTCCTCCAGCCCGATCGGCACGCGGGTCACGCCGAGGGCACCGGCCTGCAGGCGGCTCATGTCCAGCAGGTTCGCCACGAGCCGCCCGAGCCGGTCCAGGGACTCGTCGGCGGTGGCCAGCAGCTCGTCCCGGTCGTCCGCGTCGAACTCGATGTCGTGGCTGCGCAGGCTGCTCACCGCGGCCTTCGCCGAGGCCAGCGGCGTACGCAGGTCGTGGCTGACCGCGGCGAGCAGCGCCGTACGCATCCGGTCGGCCTCGGCGAGCGGCCGGGCGCTGGCCGCCTCCTCGGCGAGGCGTTCCTGCCGCAGCGCGACCGCTGCCTGCGCGGCGAACGCCTCCACGACGCGCCGGTCCGCCGCCTCCAGCCGCCGGCCGGAAAGCACCACGGTGAGCCCGTCGTCCACCGGCACGGCCGTCTCGCCCGCGCCCGGGTTGCCCGCCGGATCCTCGCCGACGCTGGCCACGATCCGCCACGCCCCGTCCTCGCTGGCGTGCCCGGGCCGTCCCCCGGCGTCGGCGACGAGTTCGAGGACGCTGACCGCGCGCAGCCCGAACGTCTCGCGCAGCCGGTCCAGCAGCGCCGGCAGCGGCCGCTCGCCGCGCAGGACGCCACCGGCCACCGTGGCCAGCGTCTGCGCGTCGGCGGAGGCGCGCGCCGCCTCCCTGGTGCGCCGCGCCGCGACGTCGACGACCCCGCTGACGGCTACGGCGACGGCGACGAAGACGCCCAGGGCGAGCAGGTTGTCGGCCTCGGCGATGGTCAGCGTGCGGAACGGGGGCGTGAAGAACCAGTTGAGCAGCAGGGAACCGCCCAGCGCGGCGACCAGCGCCGGCCACAGCCCGCCGACGAGCGCGACCCCGACGACGCCGGTGAGGAAGAGCAGGATGTCGTTGGTGAGGCTGAGGTCCGGCAGGGCCCGCAGCAGGACCGTCAGCAGCGGCATGCCGAGCCCGGCGAGGCCGAAGCCGAGCAGCCGGCGCCGCCGCGACAGCGCGGCCGGCACGCCCGCGCCGCGCCGCCCCCGGCCCATCTCCGGGTGGGTGACCAGGTGCACGTCGATCGGCCCGGACAGCGCCGTGGTGGTCACCCCCACGCCACGGGAGACGAGCTGCGCGAACCGGCCGCGCCGGCTCGCGCCGAGCACCAGCTGGGTGGCGTTCACGCCCCGGGCGAAGTCGAGCAGCGCCGCCGGGATGTCGGCGCCGAGCACCTGGTGGTACGTGCCGCCGAGGCTCTCCACCAGCACGCGCTGCCGGGCGAGCTGCGCCGGATCGGCGCCGGCCAGCCCGTCGCTGCGGGCGACGTGCACGGCCAGCAGGTCCGCGCCCTTGCTACGGGCCGCGACCCGCGCGGCGCGGCGGATGAGCGGCGCGCCCTCCGGCCCGCCCGTGAGCGCCACCACCACCCGCTCGCGGGCCTCCCAGGTCTCGGAGATGCCCTGCTGGGCGCGGTAGGCGCCGAGCTGCTCGTCGACCTTGTCGGCCAGCCACAGCAGGGCCAGCTCGCGCAGGGCCGTGAGGTTGCCGATGCGGAAGTAGTTGCCCAGGGCCGCGTCGATCCGGTCCGGCCGGTAGATGTTGCCGTGCGCCATCCGGCGGCGCAGCGCCTCCGGGGTCATGTCGACCAGCTCGACCTGTTCGGCGGCGCGGACCACCGCGTCGGGCACCGTCTCGCGCTGGGTGGTGCCGGTGATGCGCGCGACGACGTCGTTGACCGATTCGAGGTGCTGGACGTTGACGGTCGACAGGACGGTGATGCCGGCGTCGAGCAGCTCCCGCACGTCCTGCCAGCGCTTCTCGTGACGCGAGCCGGGCACGTTGGTGTGGGCCAGTTCGTCGACCACGGCGACCTCGGGCCGCCGGGCCAGCACCGCGTCGAGATCCATCTCGGTGAACGCGGCGCCGCGGTAGGTCACCACCCGACGCGGCAACACCTCCAGGTCGCCGACCATCGCGGCGGTCTGGGCGCGACCGTGGGTCTCGACCAGGCCGACCACCACGTCGGTGCCGCGCTCGGCGCGCCGCCGGGCCTCCTCCAGCATCGCGTACGTCTTGCCGACGCCGGGCGCGGCCCCGAGGTAGATGCGCAGTTCTCCCCTGGGCACGCAGCCATCCTCCCTGATCACCGGCACGGCCGGTCGTCGGACCACGGACCACGGGTGGGGCGGGGCACCCGGCCCCGCCCCACGCCGGCCATCACGCGACGGGCAGCGCCTCGTCGAGGGCGAGGTTGAGGGCGAGCACGTCGACGGCGGGGGCGCCCATGAACCCGAGCACCCGGCCCCGGGTGTGCGCGGCGACGAGGCGCCGGACCGCCGCCGGGTCCGCGCCCCGCTCACGGGCCACCCGCGCCACCTGGATGTCGGCGTACGCCGGACTGATGTGCGGGTCGAGGCCGCTGCCGCTGGCGGTGACCGCGTCGGCGGGCACGGCGGGGTTCTGTGGCGCGTCGCCCCGCACCGGCACGATCAGACCGCCGGCGGCCACGAGGTCCTCGCCGGGCCGGGCCAGCTCCACGGCCACCCCCTCGTGCGTGGCGAGGAACGGGGTGGCCGGCGCGCTCTGGTTGACGCTGACGACCCGGGTGACGGTGCCGGTCAGCCCGTCGGCGCGGAACACCGCCAGCACCGCCCCCACGCCGTCGGGGGTGCAGTAGGGACGCCGGCCGTCGACGCCGTCGAGTTCGCCGACGGCGCGACTGCGGGCGCAGACCTGGCTGAGCAGGCTCCGGCTCGACGCGCGCGGGTCCACGGCGAGCGTGTCGACCACGCTCTCCGGGCCGAGGTTGGACGCCGCGGTGGCCGTCGGGTCGTAGCCGTCGCCGGCGGCCGACGGCCGGGACTGGAAGTACCGGGGCACGGGCGCACCGTCGGCATCGGTGAACGCCTGGCCGATCAGGGCGCTGCCGACCGGCCGGCCGTCGGCGGCGAGCAGGGACCCGTTCGTCCTGTCGCGCAGGCCGGGCAGCCGACCGGCGCCGACCAGGGCGAGCGGGTAGGCCAGGCCGAGCAGCACCGTGAAGACCAGCAGCGCGCGCAGCGCGGCCACGTGTGCGGAGAGCCAGGTGGGCAGACGCATCAGGAGACCCCCGGGAGGAATTGCAGGAGCAGGTCGACGAGCTTGATGCCGACGAACGGCACGACGATGCCGCCGAGGCCGTAGACCAGCAGGTTGCGGCGCAGCAGCCGCGAGGCCGACGCCGGCCGGTAGCGCACACCGCGCAGGGCCAGCGGGATCAGGGCGACGATGACCACGGCGTTGAAGACGACGGCGGCGAGGATGGCCGACTCGGGACTGGCCAGCCGCATGACGTTCAACGCGTCGAGGCCCGGGTGGATGCCGGCGAACATGGCGGGGACGATCGCGAAGTACTTCGCCACGTCGTTGGCGATCGAGAAGGTGGTCAGCGCGCCCCGGGTGATCAGCAGTTGCTTGCCGATCTCCACGATCTCGATCAGCTTGGTCGGGTCGGAGTCCAGGTCGACCATGTTGCCGGCCTCCTTCGCGGCCGACGTGCCGGTGTTCATCGCGACGCCGACGTCGGCCTGGGCGAGGGCGGGGGCGTCGTTGGTGCCGTCGCCGGTCATCGCGACCAGCCGGCCGCCCTGCTGCTCCCGCCGGATCAGGGCGAGCTTGTCCTCGGGGGTGGCCTCGGCGAGGAAGTCGTCGACGCCCGCCTCGGCGGCGATCGCCGCGGCCGTACGCGGGTTGTCGCCGGTGACCATCACGGTGCGGATGCCCATCCGGCGCATCTCGTCGAAGCGCTCCCGCATGCCGGCCTTGACCACGTCCTTGAGGTGGATCACCCCCAGGGCCCGGGCCGGCTCGCCGTCGACGTGCTCGGCGACCACCAGCGGGGTGCCGCCCGCGCCGCTGATCTCGTCGACGATCCGCCCGAGCTGCCCGGCGGGTTCGCCGCCGTGCTCGCGGACCCACCCGGTGACGGCGGAGGCGGCGCCCTTGCGGATCCGCCGGGCCGGCCGGAGCGCGCTCCCGTCGGGGTCGAGGTCGACGCCGCTCATCCGGGTCTGCGCGGTGAACGGCACGAACGTGGTGTGCGGGAGCAGACCGGGCTCGCGCTCGCGCAGCCCGAACTCCTGCTTGGCCAGGACGACCACCGAGCGGCCCTCGGGGGTCTCGTCGGCGAGGCTGGCCAGCTGCGCCGCGTCGGCGACGAAACTCGCGTCGACGCCGTCGACGGGCAGGAACCCGGCGGCCTGCCGGTTGCCGAGGGTGATGGTGCCGGTCTTGTCCAGCAGGAGGGTGTCGACGTCGCCGGCCGCCTCCACGGCCCGGCCGCTCATGGCCAGGACGTTGCGCTGGACCAGGCGGTCCATGCCGGCGATGCCGATGGCCGACAGCAGCGCGCCGATGGTGGTGGGGATGAGGCAGACCAGCAGCGACACCAGCACCACGCCCGTCACGCCGGCGTCGGTGATCGCGCCGTTGTCGGGCGCCGCCGCCTGGTGGCCCTTGGCGAAGACGGCAAGCGGCTGGAGGGTCGCCACCACCAGCAGGAAGACGACGGTGAGCGCGGCGAGCAGGACGTTCAGCGCGATCTCGTTCGGCGTCTTCTGCCGGTTGGCGCCCTCGACCAGCGCGATCATCCGGTCGACGAAGCTCTCCCCCGGCCGCTGGGTGATCCGTACGACGATCCGGTCGGAGAGCACCCGGGTGCCGCCGGTGACCGCGCTGCGGTCGCCACCGGACTCCCTGATCACCGGGGCGGACTCGCCGGTGATGGCCGACTCGTCGACGCTGGCGATGCCCTCCACCACGTCGCCGTCGCCCGGGATCAGCTCCCCGGCCGCCACCAGGACGACGTCGCCCTGCCCGAGCTCCGGCGCGGGCACCGCCTCGTCGCGGTAGGTGCCGGCCGCGGCGCCCGGCGTCCAGCCGCGCAGGCGGGTGGCCACGGTGTCCTTCCTGGCGTGGCGCAGGCTGGCGGCCTGTGCCTTGCCGCGCCCCTCGGCCACGGCCTCGGCGAGGTTGGCGAAGAGCACGGTCAGCCACAGCCAGGCCGCGACGGCGAACGCGAACGCCGACGGGTCGGCCAGCGCGAGCACGGTGGTGCAGGCCGCGCCGATCTCGACGATCAGCATCACGGGGTTGCGCCACAGGGTGCGGGGGTCGAGCTTGCGCAGCGCGTCGGGCAGCGACCGCAGCAGCTGCCGCGCGTCCAGCAGGCCGCCGCCCCGGCCACCGCGTACGGCAGGGGTGCCCGCGTCGGCCCGGGCCTCGGGTGCCCGCGTGTCGACGGTCATGGTCTCTTTCCTCATCGGGGTCACAGCCCTTCGGCCAGCGGGCCGAGGGCGAGCGCGGGCAGGAAGGTCAGCGCCACGAGGATCACCGTGACGCCGGCGACCATCGCGACGAACAGGGGCCGGTGGGTCGGCAGGGTGCCCTCGGAGGCGGGTACGGGTCGCTGGCGGGCCAGCGACCCGGCCAGGGCGAGCACGAAGATGATCGGCAGGAACCGGCCGAGCAGCATGCACACGCCCAGCGCGGTGTTCCACCAGGGCGTGCTCACGGTGATGCCGGCGAAGGCCGAGCCGTTGTTGTTGCTGGCGGAGGTGAACGCGTACAGCACCTCGGTGAGGGCGTGCGGGCCGACGTTCAGCGCGGTCGCGTGGTTGCCGGTGGCGAAGGCGGTGGCCGTGCCGATCAGCACGAGGGCGGGGGTGACCAGGAAGTACAGCGAGGCGAAGCGGATCTCGCGGGAGCCGATCCGCTTGCCCACGTACTCGGGGCTGCGGCCGACCATCAGCCCGGCCACGAACACCGTGATCACGGCGAGCACCAGCATCCCGTAGAGGCCGGCGCCGACGCCGCCCGGCGCGACCTCGCCGAGCATCATGTTGCCCAGCGTCATCATGCCGCCCAGCGCGGTGTACGAGTCGTGGAACGAGTTCACCGCCCCGGTCGACGTCAGCGTCGTCGCGGCGGCGAAGGTGGCCGAGTTCGACACGTCGAAGCGCACCTCCTTGCCCTCCATGGCGGCGCCGACGGCCTGCGGGACGGTGCCGCCCGCCGCGAGCTCGAAGACGTTTGTCAGCGTGACGCTCGCGAGCGCGAGGACGGCCATGACCGCGACGATCGCGTGGCCCTGCCGGGTCTGGCCGACCATCCGGCCGAACACGCGCGGCAGGCTGAACGGGATCAGCAGGATCAGGAAGATCTCGATCCAGTTCGTCCAGGGGCTCGGGTTCTCGAAGGGGTGCGCGCTGTTGGCGTTGTAGAAGCCGCCGCCGTTGGTGCCGAGTTCCTTGATCACTTCCTGGCTGGCCACGGGCCCGCCGGTGACCGTCTGGGTCCCGCCGGTCAGGGTGGCGACCTCGGTGCCGCCGGAGAGGTTCTGCACCACCCCGCCGGCCATCAGCACCAGCGCGCCGAGGACCGCGACGGGCAGCAGGACCCGCAGCGTGATCCGGGTCAGGTCGACCCAGAAGTTGCCCAGCTCACCGGTGCGGCTGCGGGCGAAGCCGCGGACCAGGGCCACCGCCACGGCGATGCCGACGGCGGCGGAGACGAAGTTCTGCACCGCCAGGCCGGCCATCTGCACCAGGTGGCCCATCGTCGACTCGCCCGAGTACCACTGCCAGTTCGTGTTGGTCACGAACGACACCGCGGTGTTCCAGGCGCCGTGGGCGACGACCGGGTCGAGGCCGAGCGACAGCCACAGGTGGTCCTGCCAGCGCTGGAACGCGTACAGGAACAGGATCGACACGGCGGAGAAGGCGAGTACGGCGCGGGCGTACACGCCCCAGGTCTGGCCGGCGGCCGGGTCGACCCCGACCAGGCGGTAGATCCCCCGCTCGACGCGCGAGTGCCGGGTTCCGGCGACCACCCGGTGCAGGTGGTCGCCGAACGGGCGGTGGACGACGACCAGGGCCGCCACCAGGGACAGGACGAAGAGGGCGCCGGCTGTCGTGGCGGACATCAGAAGCGCTCGGGGAACAGCAGCGCGACCACCATGAACACACCCAGTCCCAGCGCCAGCACCAGGCCGACGGCATCGACGACGTTCACAGCTTCTCCACGCCCCTCACCACGAGGGCGAGTGCGGCGAACAGCCCCACCGTCACCAGGACGAACACCACGTCGGACACACTGACTCCTCTGCCGGAACCGCTCGTCACGACCGCCTTCCGGCCGTGCCGGGCAATCGAAACTCCGTGCCCGCGCGAGGGACAGGGGTCATCACGCGATCATGACGGCGGCGGCGCGTTTCTTGACGCGCTCTTCACGCGGCCGGGTTGCGGCGGTGACGCCGCTCACCGGCGCCCCCTCCGCCGGAGCACGCGGACGGGACGCGGCAGCCGGGCGAGGTCCGACAACCGGCCGGACGGGGACGGGCGTCAGCCAGGCGGGCGGACGTCAGCCAGGCGTGCAGGCGTGGGTCACTCGGGCGGGCGTCAGCCGGGCGTGCAGGCGTGGGTCACTCGGGCGGGCGTCAGCCGGCCAGCCAGTTCCGGATCTCGTCGCCGTGCTCGTCGAGGCCCGGCGGCGGCAGGTCGTAGCGCGCCGGGGTGGCGCTCAGGCCGATCGGGTGGCGGATGCCGGGCACGCCGCCGGTGGTGACGACCGGGTCCAGCCCGAGTTCCCGCGCCAGGTCGACGCCCCCGGCGACCGTGTTGATCGGGGCGCACGGCACGCCCGCCGCGCGCAGGTCCCGGAACCACTCGTCGCGGCTGCGCAGGACCAGTCGCGCGACCAGGAGGGGCCGCAGTGCCTCCCGGTTGACCGTGCGGTCCTGGTTGCGCCCGAAGCGGGGGTCGTCGGGCAGTTCGGGCAGGCCGAGGACCTGGCACAGCTTGCGGAACTGGCCGTCGTTGCCGGCGATGACGACGAGGTCGCCGTCGGCGGTGGGCAGCGGTTCGTACGGGAACAGGCTCGGGTGCCCGTTGCCCATCCGGAACGGCGTCGCGCCGCCGGCGACGTGGCCGCTGGTCTGGTTGACCAGGCCGGACAGCGCGGAGGAGAGCAGGTCCACCTCGACGTGCTGGCCGGTGCCGCAGCGGTCGCGTTGGTGCAGGGCGGCGAGGATGCCGACGGCAGCGTGCAGGCCCGCGATCACGTCGAACACGGCGACCCCGGCCTTGTAGGGCGGGCCGTCCGGCTCGCCGGTGAGGCTCATCAGGCCGGACGCGGCCTGGACCACGAGGTCGTAGCCGGGCAGGTTGGCGCCGGCACCGGCGCCGAACCCGCTGATCGAGGCGTAGACGATCCGCTCGTTGACGGCGGCGACGCTGTCGTAGTCGAGGCCGAAGCGCCGCAGTCCGCCGGGCCGGAAGTTCTGGATCATGACGTCGGCGCGGCGGGCCAGTTCCCGGGCGACGGCCAGGTCGTCGGGGTCGGCGAGGTCGAGGGCGATGGACCGCTTGTTGCGGTTGACACCGAGGTAGTAGGTGGAGGTGCCCTCCCGCACGGGCGGCAGCCAGGTCCGGGTGTCGTCCCCGCCGGGCCCCTCGACCTTGACCACCTCGGCGCCGAGGTCGGCGAGGAGCATGGTCGCGTACGGTCCGGCGAGGATCCGGGAGAAGTCGGCCACGAGGATGCCGCTGAGCGGCCCGGACCCTTGCTCCCCCATCGCCGCTCCCCCTCCCGTCGACGCCACGGCCGGCGCGGCGGCGTCGTGGCACCTGCCGGGGGCGCGTGGCGATGGCAGGACCACGATGGCACAGCGGGCAAGACGGACGTCGGTCGCCCCGACGGTCCGGGCCGGGGGCGGATGGCGACGGGTCGTCGCCATCCGCCGAGCGGGTCAGCCCTTGCGCCACTTCTGGTTGGCGGTGCCGGCGCAGTCCCAGAGCTGGAGCTTCGCGCCGTCGGCGCTGTTCCACTCCCGGATGTCGACGCACCTGCCGGCCTGGATGTTGACCAGGTCACCGGTCGCGGTCAGGGTGAACCGCTGTGCGCCCGTGCCGTTGCACGTGTAGAGCTGGACGACCGCGCCGTTGCCGGTGGCGCCGCCGTCGACGTCCATGCACTTGTTGTTCTGGCTGCGCAGGGTGTCGCCGGTGAACGTCCACTTCTGCGCGGCGGTGCCGTTGCAGTTCCACATCTGCAACTGCGCGCGGTCGACGAAGTTCGAGTTCGGCACGTCGATGCACTTGTTGTTCCAGTTGCTCAGCACGGGCACCGCGCTGCCGGGGTTCCCCGGTCCGCCGCTCCCGGCGCCGAACGGGCTCAGGACGAGTCCGGCCGCGCGGGGGTCGCCGTCGTGGACCAGCGACTCGAACGCGCCGACGTCGTCGAAGGCGAAGGCGTACGCCCTGCCGTCGGTCATGTTGGCGTGGATGACGCGGGCGTAGTGGTTCGTCGGGTTGTTGCGGTAGAACTGGGCGGCGTCGGTGCTGGGCTGGGTGTCGATGGTGCCGAGCGTGCCCCGGTTCAGCGCGGCGCAGAGCGTCCGGGAGATCGGGCCGACGACCGGGTCGTTGGGTGCGGGCAGGTCCCCGTCGCAGCCCCAGACGCTCGCCGAGGAGGGCCGGTTGAAGGAGGCGACCCGCTGGCCGGCGCTGTTGGTGAAGGTCATGACGTTGCCCGAGGTCCGCCCGAAGTAGCGGGTGTTCGGCTGGTCGGCGAACGGCACCACGGTCAGCGTCCTGGTCGTGTACGCGTTCCAGGCCGACGCGATGTAGGAGTCCAGGTAGGTGGCGCTGAACAGGCCGGCGCCGGCCGCCTTGCCGGGCGCGAGGACCCGCAACACGGTCCCGTCGGAGCGGGTGTGGACCGTGTTGGCCCAGCCCGACTGGGACCGGATGCCCTCGATGATCGCGTTGCGGCCCCCGGCGACGACGTCGCCGGTGCGCTTGGTGACGCCGTTGGCTCCGGTCACCGTGACCGCGTGCGGCACCGCGAACATGTCGACCTGTGAGCTGTTGAGCCACAGCCCGGCGTCGTTGTAGGTGAACTCGCTCCAGTCGAACAGGATGTCGCGGTTGGCGTCGCCGGCCGCCCACGGGGCGGGTTGCACGAGGCCGTCCGGGGTGAGGAAGAACTTGAGCTTCTCGCCGAAGGAGAAGTAGACGCGGCCGGAGAACCCGCGCGGGAACCGGATGGTCGTGCTGCCGCCGTTTCCGGGCCCGGGGATGGACGCGTCCGGCGCGGGCGACGGCGGGAGCTGCCCGCCCGACCACGGGACGAAGGTGCCGCCCTGGTTGACGTAGCCGAGGCGGCCGCTGGAGAGCTGCACGCCGATCACGTAGAGGTGGACGGCCTCGCCCCGGCCGGTGCTGTTGGTGACCGTGACGGGCAGCAGCGCGGGGCCGACGGCGTGGGCGGGGGCTGCGGCGAGGGTCACCGGGACGGCGGCGACCAGCGCGGACACGGCGGCGAGCAGCCTTCTTCGAAGCTTCACGAAAGGTCCTCCTCGGGGTGGTGGGCCGCGCGAGAGAGCGCTCTCTCAGCGTCGGGCCGAGGCGGCTCTCCTGTCAATAGACACAAACCAATGCGACCCCCGCACCGGGCTCGCGGACCGTCTACTCCGGGTGGAAGGTGGCGGAGGCGCGGTCGGCGTCGCCGCGGAAGAGCGTCGAGCCGTCGTCGCGCTCGACGCACAGGGCGACGTCGCGGTGGCGCAGGTGGTGATGAAGTGGATCTCCGGCGGGATCAGCGCCGTGGCGGGGCGGCGACGCTGCGACGGGAGACCAGGGAGGGCGCGACCGTCTGCCGCAGCGGGCCGGCGATGTCGGATTCCATCTGCGCCAGCAGCAGGTCCAGGCTCGCCCGGGCGACCGCGGCGAAGTCGGGCCGCACGGTGGTCAGCGGCGGGATGAAGTACGCCGCCTCGGGCACGTCGTCGAAGCCCACCAGGCTGATGTCGTCCGGCACCCGCCGGCCGTGCTCGTGCAACGCCCGCAGCACGCCGAGCGCCAGATGGTCGTTGGCGGTGAAGACCGCGGTGACCTCGGGCATCCGGGCCAGCATCTGTCCGCACCGGTACCCCGCTGCCGCCGACCAGTCCGCCGGCAGCAGCGGCGGCAACTCGGCGCCCGCCGCCTGCAACGTCTCCCGCCATCCGTCGATCCGGCCGGCGCTGTCGAACCAGTCCGCCGGCCCGGAGACATGCCAGACCGTCCGGTGCCCGGCGTCGAGGAGATGCTGCGTGGCGGCGCGGGCACCGGCGACCTGGTCGACCGTGACCAGGGGCACCGGACGGCGCGGGTCGCCGTCGACGGTGACCAGCGGAACGTCCTTGGGGAGCCGTTCGAGGGCCTCCCCCGCCGACTCGACCGGCGCGATCACCACGATGCCGGCGACCCGGTGCGCGAGGTGCCGCTCCACCGCCGCCGAGATGGACTGGTCGTCGAGGTCGCTCACGCTGCCGACGCTGACCGCGAACCCCGCCTCGGCGGCCGCCTGGTCCAGGGCCGCCAGCAGCGAGGCCGGGCCGTAGAGGGTGGTGTTCTGCGCGACCACCCCGATCACCTGGGACCGGCCGGTGACCAGCGCCCGCGCCGCGCGGTTGGGCCGGTAGCCGAGTTCCGCGATGGCCGCCTGGACCCGCAGCCGGGTCTGCTCGCGTACGTTCGGGTGCCCGTTGAGGACCCGGGACACCGTCTGGTGCGAGACGCCGGCGAGGCGAGCCACGTCCGTCATCGCAGGACCGCGCACGGCCACCTCACCTCTCCCGCCCGCCTCGTCCGGCGACTGCGCCACGTCCGACCTCGACGGAGCGCCTCAGTGACACGGAAACACCCTCGCCGCCGCCAGCCGGCGCGTGTCGGACGGCCGGGGCTGGACCGCCGACAGTCTACGTCAGCGGTACGCCGGCCCTGGTGGGGCTGAGCCGGCAACCGGGGCGCCTGCCCACGACATGGCCCGGCCGGCCGTCCCGCACCGGATGCTCCCGCGCGTCGTCACGCCGGATCGGCACCCCAGGCGGCGTGCACGAGGGCGGGAAGCACCTGGGCGGCCGGACCGCGCAGGTTCACGTCGGACACGGCGTCCAGGGGCGTCTCCTGCGGGTTGACCTGCAGCACGGTGGCGCCGAAGCGGGCAGCCACCTGGGGGATCTCGGCGGCGGGATACACCAGGCCCGAGGTGCCCACGGTCACCAGCAGGTCGCACGTGGACGCCGCCTCCACGGCGGCCTCCAACGCGGCGGTCGGCAACGCCTCACCGAACCACACCACCCCGGGCCGGACGGGGCCCGCGCAGTGCGCGCACCGGGGCGGAGGCACGCGCCGGCCGTCGTCCGGTTCCTCAACAGCCTCGTCCGGCATCGGCGCCGGAAGGGCGCAGGCCGAGCAGCGCGGCGCGAAGAGGCTGCCGTGCAGGTGGATCGGCGCGACCGAGCCGGCGCGCTCGTGCAGGTCGTCGACGTTCTGCGTGACGACGACCGCGCCGGGTACGCGTGCCTCGATCGCGGCCACGGCCACGTGACCGGCGTTCGGGCGGGCCCGCCGCACTGTGGCGCGTCGCCACTCGTACCAGCCCCAGACCAGCGCGGGATCCTCGCGGAACGCCTCCGGCGTGGCGAGCCGCTGCGCGTCGAAGCTGCGCCACAGGCCGGTGAGGGCGTCGCGGAAGGTCGGCACACCACTCTCCGCGGAGACGCCCGCGCCGGTGAAGATCACGACGCGCCGCGCCTGCGCCAACAGCGCTGCGGCCTCCCGCATCGACTGCTCCCCCATCTGACCTGCTCCCTTCGACCCGGTCCCGCTGGGCAAGACTAGTGCGGTCTCCGTGCCGGTCCAGCGGGGCAGCGCCGGACCGCTCGCCGGCTGCGGGCCCCGGCGGGCGGACGCCACGGGTCGGGCGGTTCAGTGCTGGGCGCGGGCGGCGAGGAAGCCGTCGACCGCGGCCAGGAACTCCGCCGGCCGGCTGGCGTGCACGTCGTGCCCGGCCGGGATCGTGACGAGGGTGGCGTCGGGCATCCGGTCGACCATCTCGGCGAGCAGCTGCTGCGGGATGGGGCTGTCCGGGCCGCCGCCGACCACCAGGGTCGGCACGTCGACGGCGTCGGTACGGTCCCACCAGGCCGGGTCGGGGTCGTTGAGCTGGGCGCGGATGGCGTTGACGGCGGCGAAGTCGAACGGCGTGGGCGCGTCCGGCGGGGGCAGGGGCGGCCGTTCGAGAGCGCCCGGTCGGGGTGCTGCCACGTCCTCCAGGATCAGGTGGGTGAGTCGGTGCGGGGCGGCCTCGGCGAGCAGGATCGCCACGGCCCCACCCATGGAGTGGCCGATCACCACGCACCGCTCGACCCCCACCGCGTCGAGGAACCCGACGAGGTCGTCGCGCATCGACTCGAGCGAGTACCGGCCGGGGTGGTCGCTGCGGCCGTGGCCGCGCAGGTCCAGCGCGTACACCCGGTGCCTGGCGGCGAGCGCGGCCAGGACGCCGTGCCAGTCGCGTTCGTCCTCGCCGAGGCCGTGCAGCAGCACCATGGGTGGGTCGGTCGAGTCGCCGGCGACGCGATAGGCCAGGGCCACTCCGTCGACCGTGACGGCCCGCAACGCCCCGATGTTCGACTCGTCCACGCGCCACACCGTATCGCCTGGGCCGGCGAGGCGTCGCCCCCGACCGCTGGAGGGCCGGGTGCGGGCGGCTCCCCGTCGTCGAGCGTGGGCGACGAACGCGACGCGCGGCCTTATTCGATAGTGCGCACTTCACCGGCTCACGCCGGTGCCGTTTTCCGGCACGCGGACCGGCCGGGCGTCGAGGGCGAACAAGCCGACCTGCGAATTTGCTCCACCGGCCGGCGCGAATCGCCGGAACGGTATCCGGAAATGGGAATCCCACGACACCGGGTGAGGCTGGTGTGATCGCGTACGGCCCGACAAGAATGGGCCAGGCGCTCCAGCGGAAAGGCGTGTCGTCCATGATTGCACCGAAGGTCGTGTCCCGGGACGAGTGGGTCGACGCCCGAAAGGAACTGCTCGACCGCGAAAAGGAGATCACCCGCCTGCGGGACAGGGTCACCGCACTCCGGCGCGAACTGCCGGCGGTCGCCGTCGAGAAGGACTACTCCTTCACCGGTCCCGCCGGCGCCGTCCGGCTGGCCGACATGTTCGAGGGACGACGACAGTTGATCGTCTACCACTTCATGTTCGATCCGGCATGGGCCGAGGGATGCACGAGCTGCTCCCTGCTGGTCGACAACTTCGGGCACCTCACGCACCTGCACGCCAGTGACACGACACTCGCCGTGGTCTCCCGCGCGCCGTTCACGACCCTCGCGGCCTTCAGGAGCCGGATGGGCTGGCGCTTTCCCTGGTATTCCTCGCACGGCAGCGACTTCAACTACGACTTCCACGTCACCATGGACCCGGCCGTCGCCCCGGTGGAATACAACTACAAGGACGCCGAGACCCTGGCGGCCCAGGGCCTCACCCACCACCTGCAGGGCGAAGCCCACGGCCTGAGCGTCTTCGTCCGCGACGGCGAACGGATCCTGCACACCTACTCCGTGTACGGCCGCGGCCTCGACCCGCTGCTGAACACGTACAACTATCTCGACCTCACGCCGCTGGGCCGGCAGCGTTACGTCAACGAGTTCCCCCACCACGACACCTACGACACGGACGCGGCCGGCAGCCACAGCCACTGACCACCCGCCGCCGACCGGCGGCGTCGGTCATTCGGGCACGCAGTTGTTGCTCTTGCGCCTGACCGTGTACTCGGTGTCGTCGTGGGTGATGCCCGACGGCGCCCCGTCGAAGTAGGCCTCGACCTTCTCCCAGCCCCGGCGCTGCTCGTAGTGCAGGTGCGGCGCCCCGGAGTTGCCGGTGCTGCCGACCCGCCCGATCTGCTCACCCTGGGCGACCCGCTGACCGACCCGGACCAGCGGCGGTTCGAGCAGGTGCAGGTACTGCGTCTCCCACTTGCCGCCGTGGTCGATCTTCACCCAGTAGCCGCCGCCGCGGCCACGCGGCCCGTCCGGGTCGTCGGGCGTACGGCCACCGAGCGATCCGTTGATCCCCGCCACGGTGACCTCCCCCGCGTAGGACGCGAGCACCGGCCGCCCCCACGCCCTGCCCTCGGTCGGGAACAGGTCCACGTCGTAGTCGTCGTGACCGGGATAGGTGCCCAGTTGCCACGTCTCCCCGCACGCGACGGGAAGCTGGAACAGCGGGCGCGGGCCCGCCGGCCGCACCAGCGGCACCACCACCGCGACGACGAGGACGGCGACGGCGAGGACCACCGCGACCGCGCCGGAGACGAGCACGATCCGGATGCGGCGGCTGCGGACGCGGCGGTGGGTGCGGGGGGTGGTGGGGCGACCGGTCGTCACCGGCCCGAGCATGGCAGACGCCGGCAAGGCGCCCCTCCCCGGGCGGCCGGCGTCACCCGCAGGCCCTTCGACGGTACGGCGGACCAACGCGGCGGTCGACGACCTGCACGCCCGACGGCTCCCCGGACGCACCAGGCGCGGCTTCGGCGATCCCGCGTGGCGCCCGCCCGCCGGTTGGCAGAGTGGGCGGGTGGCGATGAGCGCGTCGGCGGCCGGGCGGATCCGCGCCGCGGTGTCCGGGCGGATCCAGCCCGGCCCGGGCGGGGTGACACGCCTGGAACTGTTCCTCGACCTGGTCTTCGTCTACGCGTTCATCAACGTCACCGCGCTGATGTCGGCGAACTTCCACCCCGTCGGGCTGTTCGAGGGGTTCCTGGTGGTCGCGCTGCTGTGGCGGTGCTGGGCGTCGTACGCCTGGTTCGGCAACACCGTGCGTTTCGACCGGGGCGTCATGCCGCTGGTCGTCTTCGGGGCGGCGGCCGGCATCTTCGTGGTCGCTGTCACCCTGCCGGTGGCCTTCGCGGACCGGCCGGGTGGCCGGTGGGATCCCCTCGTCTTCGCCGTCGCGTTCGTCCTGGTGCGCCTCGTGCCGTTGGTGGTCACCACCCTCGCCGGGTTGAACGCCGGCGACCGGCCCCTGTTCACCCGACGCGCGTGGTTGCCGCTGTGCGTCACCTCGCCGCTGCTGCTGGTCGCCGCGTCCCTGCCGGCGCTGCTGCCGGACCGGCCGCCGGTGCGCCTCGCGCAGGTGGTGCTGTTCACCGTGGCCACCGCCGTCGACTACGCCGGCCTGGCGGGGCTCGGCTCGCGCGACTGGCGGCTCGGGTCCGTCGGGCACTGGGCGGAACGGCACAGCCTGATCGTGCTCGTCGCCCTCGGCGAGACGATCATCTCGATCGGCACCAGCCGGGGACTGGTCGGCGACCCGCCGATCACCTGGTCGGTGCTCGGCGGCTCGGCCCTCGGCGTCGTCGTGGTGATCATGCTGTGGTGGACCTACTTCGACCTCGCCCGGTTCGCCGCCGAACAGTCGCTGCGGCGTCTGCCCGGCGGCGCCACGTCGCTGGTGGGCCGCGACGCCTACGCGCTGCTGCACCTGCCGATGGTCGGCGGCCTGATCCTGCTCGCGCTCGGCCTCAAACACGCCCTGAGCGCGACGGAGGTGAGCACCGCCGGCCGCTGGGGCACGGGCAGCGTGCTCGCCCTGTACGGCGGGGCGCTGCTCTACCTGCTCGGGCTGCTGGCCTTCGAGAAGCGCGGGTTCGACCTGGTGGGGCGCAGCGTCGCGCTCGGCATCGGGCTGCTGCTGGCCGCCACACCGGTGGCCCTGAACACGCCGGCGCTGGGATCGCTGGGGATCCTCGCCGCCTGCCTGGGCACCGCCGTGATCGCCGACCGTACCGTCTTCGCGAGGCGGCACCGCCGGCTGCACGAGGCGGTCGCCGGCACGGTGCGGCGGGTGACGGCGGTCCGCCCCCACCAGCTCTTCCTCGACCTGATCGTCGTGTACGCGTTCATCCAGATCACCGTCCTGGTGACCCGTCAGCCGTCCCCGGCGGGGCTGGCGCAGGGCCTCGGTGTCCTGGCCCTGCTCTGGTGGTCCTGGTGCATGTACGCCTGGCTGGAGAGCGTGGCGCCCCGCGTCAGCACCCTGGTGCGGGCGACGGTGCTGGCGGCGGGCGCGTTGACCTTCGTGCTCGGCGTCGCCATCCCGCAGGCGTTCAGCCGCGTTCCCGGTGGGCTTCCCGGCCCGCTGATCGTGGTGGCCTGCTACGTGGCGCTGCGGGCGCTGCACCTCGCCGCGCTCTTCCGGGTCGCGAGGGGCGATCCGGTGCTGCGTGCCCAGGCGGCCCGGGCCGCCGTACCCACCGCGGCGGCGCTGGCGCTGCTGGTGGGCGCGACGCTGACCTTTCCCCCGCTCGGTCGGCCGATCCCCCCGGTCACCGCCGTGTGCTGGACGGCCGCGGTGGTGGTGGACCTGGCGGGCGGCTACCTGACCAGTGCCCGCGACCAGGGGATCCGCTCCATCGGGCAGTGGCCGCACCGGTACAACCTCGTCGTGCTCGTCGCCCTCGGGGAGGGGTTCATCTCCACCGGCGTCGCACTGGCCGACACGTCGATCTCAGCGGCTTCCCTGGTCACCGTCGCGTTGATCGTCACCCTGCTCGCCGCCCTGTGGTGGACGTACGTCGGCACCGACCGTGTCCTCGACCGGCGGCTGTCGCAGGTGTCGACCGGCCCTCGCGGCGCGGCCCTGGCCCGGGACGTCTACACCTACCTGCACCTGCTGACCGTCGCCGGTCTGATCCTGGTCGCCCTCGGCCTGACGACGGCGCTGGCCCAGGCGGCCCAGCGGCCGGGCGCGCCGCTGGCGTCGCTGGGACACGCCGCCCTGCACGGCGGCGTGCTCGTCTTCCTCGCCGCCGACCAGCTGATCTGGCGACGCGCGACGGGCCGGTTCTGCCGGCGACGGATGCTCGGGCTGCTGGTGGTGGCGCTCGCGGCTCCGGCGACCGCCGCGCTGCCCAGCCTCGCGTCGCTGATGCTGCTCGCGGCGGTCGGCGTCGCGGTCGCCACCACCACCTCGCTGCCCGCCGTCGCGCCGCCCGGCGGCCCTTGACCGGTGGACCGGCAGGACGGTGGTCGTCGGCAGGCGCCGGGCGGATAACGGGTCGGCGGGGCGGCCCCCCGACCGCCACAATGGTCGGCGTGCGGAGATCGACACGACGGCTGCTCGGCGAACTGGACGCGCTGGCCCACCCGGAGCGGATGGCGACGCTCGCCCGTCGCGCCCGCGAGGCGGCCGCCACGGGGGAGCTGCCGGAGATCCTGGCGGACCTGCGCGCCGAGGCGTCGTCGTACCACCGGTTCCTGGCCGTCACCGCCGCCGAGATCGTCGGCGACCACGCGGCGGTGCGGGCGGCGCTGGGCGACCGGCACGGCACGATCCGCGCGGTCGCCGTGAAGGCGGGCCTGCGCGCCGGCTGGCTCGCCGGCGACGACCTGCGCGCACTCGTCCGGGACGCGCCGGCCGACCTGCGTCACCTGGTCTACCGGTCGCTGCGGCACCTGCACCGGCCGGCGGTCGCCGACGACCTGGTCGACGGCGTGCTGGGGCGCTTCGGGGCCGTCGAGGCGGTCGCCCTGCTGCCCGCCTGTGGGGCGGACACCGTCCGCCGGCTGCTGCCGGTCGTCGAACACGCGTTGCCGGGCTCGGTCTGCCTGGCCCGTCGCCACGGCGACGTGGTGCTCGACCACGCCGAGTCGACGCTGCCCCACCTCCAACCCGACGAACGGGACCGCTGGTGGACGGCGCACGGCAAGAGGGTCCTGGTCGCCGGCCGGCGCCGACCGGAACGCGCGCTGACGCTGCTCGAACGGTACGCGCCCACCGGACACCTCCCCGGCGACCTCGCGCATTACGGCCCGCTCGCCGCGTCCGCGCCACGACGGGTGCTGGCCCTGCTGACCGCGCCGTCCCGCGCGGACTGGGTGGCTTACCAGTGGCTGCCCCCGGCGCTGCTGCGCCGGATCGCCCGGCTGCCGCAGGCGGACCTGGTCGCGCTGGGCCGGCGGGTACGCGGCCACAACAACGCCCTGGACCGGCTGTTGGGGGCGCTACCCCCGGCGCGCCGGGGCGACCTGTACGACGCCGTGTCCGCCGACGTCGAGACGGCCACCCGGATCCCCGACGCGTCGCTGATGGAGGTGCTGCCGCACGACTGGCGGGAGCGGGAGGCACGTCGGGTGCTCGCCCTCGACGACGTCCGCCACGACGAGGCGCAGGTGCGGTCGTGGAGCGCCCTGCTGCCCTGGCCGGCGGCGTCGGCGGCGCTCACCCCCGCCCTGCGCGCCGCCGACGCGCACGACCGGGCCGTCGCGTACCAGCTGCTCCTGGCCGCCGCCCGGCGCAGCCGCCACCCCGCGGCGGCGGCCGAGGCCCTGACCAGGCTGGATCGGCTGCGCAACGAGCAGGACCCGGTCCGGGCCGCGGCGCTGACGGAGCTGGCGGACCTGGCCCCGTTGCTGCGCGCGGACGCCGTCGAGGCGCTGGCCCGGATCACCGTCGACGCCACGACCACCCGCGACGCGTCGACACGCACCCTCGCCGCGCTCGGCACCCTCGCCGCCCGGGTGCTGGGTCGGCACGTCGACGAGCCGGCCCTGCTGCGGTGGGCGCTGGACACCCTCGACCGGCTCTTCGGCGGGCACCGGCTGCCGCCGCTCGGGCGGTTCGACGAGACGCTGCGCCGCGGCCAGGAGGTGCTGGTCTTCGCCCGGCTCCGCGGATGGGTCGAGGCCGGTATGGCCCGGGGGCAGTTCACCGCGTTGTTCGCGGTGACCCGGGCCCTGGGGCGGCGGGCCTGGCAGCTGCCCGAACTCCAGGAGCTGCTGCGCCGCGCGACGACCCCCGGCACCGTGGCCGCCGTCGTGCGGGAGGCCGTCGAGCTGTGGCTGGCCGACCCGAGGACCCGGGCGCAGCGCGTGGCGTACGTGCTGGACTCCGACAGCTCCACCGTCACCCTCCCCACGGTGTGGCGGACCGTCAGCGCCCGACGTACCGACCTGCTCGACCGGGTGCTGCGTCACCCGCCGAAGGGGGCCTTCCTCACCGCCGGCACCCGCTGGATTCCGGGCCGGCCGGTGCGCGTCGAGCGGTGGCTGCCCCGCCAACAGGAGGCGTTCGTGCGGCTGCAGGCGCGCCTCGCCGCCGACGCCGGCACCCCGCTGCACCACCGGGCCGCCGCCGTACGGGCCGCCGCGCGGGTGCCCGACGCCGGGCGGGAGCTGGTGCTGCGTCACGTCGGCTCGCCGAACGTGACCCTGGCCGAGGCGGCCCTGGAGGCGCTGCCGTGGACCGACCGGCCCGCCGAGGCGCTGCCGCTGCTGCTGTCGCACGCCGACGACGATCGGGCCAGGGTCGCCCTGTACGCCGCCACCCGCGCCGTCCGCTTCACCCGCCCGGCCGACCTGGTGGCCCCGCTGTCCGGCGTCGCCCTGGGGCGGGGCAAGGTGACCAGCCGCAAGCAGGCGGTCCGGCTGCTCGGCCGCTTCGGTCCCCCGGAGGCGATGGCGGTACTGGTGTCGGCGTGGCGCCAGCCCGGCCAGCACCGCGACGTACGGGCCGCGATCGTCGACGCCGCCCGGCAGCGGCTGCACGCGCCGGAGAGCTGGCCGATCCTCGAGGAGGCGATCGTCGGGAGCCGGGAGGAGTCGCTGGCCGTGCTGGCGACCCCGCCCGGCGGAATCGCCGCACCGGATCGCCCCCGCTACGCCGCCCTCGTCGCCCGGGCCTGCGCGAGCCCCGACCGGGAGTTCAGCCGGCTGGCCTGGCCCCGGCTCGTGCACTGGCTGCCCTGGGCGCCCGACCTCACCGGCCTGCTCACGGCGGCGCTTACCGACCTGGGCGGGCAGTACGACTGGCAGTCGGTGCGCCCGATGCTGACCGCGGTGCTCCGTCACCCGGACCGCGCCGAACGGGAGGTGCCCGTCGCCGCGCTGGACGCCCTCGTCCGGATCGACGGCGCCGACGCGGACCTCGGTGGCCCCGCCGGGGACCGCCTCGCCCGTCGGCGGATCGACGACATCGTGGCCACGGCGTCCTGGACGCTCGGGCCACTGGCCGACCCGGCGCCGGTCCGGCGGGCGGCGGCGGAGTTGGGCCGGCACCGCGCATACGTGGCCCAGGCGGGCACCCTGCTGACCAGCGCGCTGCCGTTGAGGGACACGACGTCGGCGCGGCTCACCGCCGAGATCCTCACGATCGCGGAGCTGGTGGCGGGTCGGCCGGCGCTCGCCGCCCGGCTCGCCCAGCTCCTCGCCCAGCGCACCGCCTCCCCGACGGCCCTGGACGCCGAGCCGATACTCGACACGGCTCGTACGCTCGCCGCCCGGGGTGAGGCCGCCACCGGCCTGTTCGCGGTGGCACTGGCCGCCGGCGGCAGGGCGTTCGGTTGGTCCGCTCCCTGGCGCGACGTGCTCCACCTGCTGCGCGGGCACCCGGTCGCCGATGTCCGCGACGCCGCCTTCGACATCTCGATGCAGGCGTGATGCTCGCCGGACCGCACCGATGGCACGGGTCAGCGGCGGTTCGCGGTCAGTCGTCGGCGGCGGGGATGTCCTGCGGCAGCAGCGTCCGCAGCTGCTCGGCGGTCGGCGCCGGTACGTCCCCGAGCCGTCCCGCCTGCCGTTCGATCATCGCGTTGAACAGCTTCCGCGCGCCCCGGCCGTTGCCGAACACCGGGTCGCGGACGGCCTCGACGAGCCGGTCCAGCAGGGCGTCGGCGGTCGGCCCGGTCAGGTCGTAGCCGTGCTGCCCGGCCAGCGCGGAGATGATGGCGAGCAGCTCGTCGGGGGCGTAGTCGACGAACTCGATGGTCTTGGTGAACCGGGACGCGAGGCCGGGGTTGGTGGCCAGGAACTGCACCATCTCGTCGGAGTAGCCGGCGACAATGACGACCGTCTCGTCCCGGTGGTCCTCCATCAGCTTCACCAGCGTGTCGATGGCCTCCAGCCCGAAGTCCGAGTTGGTGCCGAACGTGCGGGCCAGCGCGTACGCCTCGTCGACGAAGAGCACCCCGCCGATGGCCCGCGCGAAGGCCGCGGCGGTCTTCAGCGAGGTGCTGCCCAGGTACTCGCCCACCAGGTCGACCCGCGCCACCTCGACGACCTGCCCCTTGGTGAGGACGCCGAGCTGCGCGAGCAGCCGCCCGTAGATCCGCGCGACGGTCGTCTTCCCGGTGCCCGGTGAGCCGGCGAAGACGAGGTGCCGGCTCACCGGCGGCACCGGCAGGTTGGCCCTGCGGCGCTGTTCGCCGACCCGGATGAGCTGGACCAGCGTCCGCACGTCCCGCTTGACCGCGGCCAGGCCGATCATGCCGTCCAACTCCGCCAGCACGGCGTCGACGTCGACGTTGGCCGACGTCGGACGGGCGGGCACGCCTGCCTCGTCGGCGGAGCCGGCCCGGTCCCCGGGAGCCGGTACGACCGGGGCGGCCGGCTGTTCCGGGGCGGTCACCGACACCCGCGCACGGTCGGCGCCCCGGACGGACTCGCCGGCCACGTCGACGAACTCGCACCGGTCGACCAGCACCGGGGCGTCGGTCTCCACCTGCACGCCGTCGCCGCCGCAGGCGCGCAGCGTGCTGGCCCGCAGGGTCAGCCGGGACTGCTCCCGCAGCAGCATCCCGGAACCGGTGGTCCCGGTTACCGTGCTGGCGGTGAGGTGCAGGGCGGCCTCGCCCGCCCCGGTCACACCGACGGTGCCGCCGGAGAACACCGCGTCGGTGAGGGTGATCGCGATCGCGTCGGTGCCGACCAGCCCCACCGGGGCGTTCTCCACCCGGACGTTCGTACCGGTGAGCCGGCCCGCTCCTCCGGCGGCGATCCCGCTGCTCGTCGCGCCCCGGATGGTGGCGCCGTCGAGGCGGACGTCGGCCTCGACGGCGCCGTCGAGCACCACTCCCGCCTCGCCACCGTCGACCGTCAGGTCCGTCAGGGTGGGGTCGCCGCCCTGCACGATCACCCCGTAGCGGCCCGGAGCCTCGATCCGCACGCCGGTGTACCGGCCGGCGGCGGCCCGGACCAGCAGGGCGTCCTCCCGCGCCCGGCGCAGGACGCCGCCGCGCACCAGCGGCGCCGCCCCGTCGACCACGGCGATCGCGGGCAGCCGGCTGGCCGTCACGTCGCAGTCGGTGAACGTGCCCCGCGCACCGCTGACGTAGATGCCGTTGCGGCCGACGCCCTCGATCCGGCAGCGGCGCACGTCGGGCTCAGCGCCGCCGGAGACCTCGACGCCGCAGCCCTCCAGGTCCGTCAGCTCGCACTCCTCGACCAGCCCGCCGGCGGACCCGCTGAACACCAGCCCGCTGCCGCGTCCGCCGGAGACCCGGCACCGCCGCACCGTCGGCCGGGAGCGCCCGCCTGCCGTGACGGCCCCGATGCGTACGCCCGTGAAGTGGCAGTCCTCGACGGTGCCGCCACCGCCCTCGAAGGCATCGAAGCCCCGGTCGGTGTCCCGGACATGGCAGTGCCGCACGGTGGGCTGACTGTCCCGTTTGGACAGCACGGCGTACTCGTCGAGGTCCCACAGCCGGCAGTTCTCGACGACCCCGCTGCCGTCGACGAACGCCACGCCCCGACGCATCCCGCTGACGTCGCACATCCGCACGTGCGCGGTGCTCCGCTCGCAGAGCACGGCGTTGAAGGCCTGCCCGGTGACGACGCAGGACTCGATCGTCAGGCTGGCGCGGAGCGCCGACACCGTCGCCGGCGCGTCCGCGCTCCACGTGCGCAGGGTCAGCCCCTGGAGGACGACCTGAGCGTCCTCGCAGTACACGGCGGGGGCGGCGGCGCCGCTCTCCACCAGCACCGGTGGCCCGCCCGGTACGGCCGCGCGGATCGTGACCGCCTTGGCCCGTACGACGACCTGCCCGTCGTAGCGGCCCGGCTCCACGACGACGACCGCGCCGTGCGGTGCCGCCGCCACCGCCGCCCCGATGTCCCGGTAGGCGTTCGCCCTGCTCAGCGAGACCAGCAGCGTCGGCACACCCACTTGACCCGTCCCCCCGCCCAGGCCGCGCCACCGACGGCGGCGAGGCACCAGGAGCATAGATCGGGCCTGCCCCCGTTCGCGGCCACGGGGGCCGCGAACGGGGGGCGCCCACGCCCGTCCGGTCCCGGCGCGACGGCCGCACGGCCTGCGCGGCCCCCGTGCTCAGAAGTCGTCGTCGAAGGCCACCGTGCCGCTCACCCCGACCTGGTACGCCGACACGCGTCGCTCGAAGAAGTTCGACAGCTCCTGGACGTCCTGCAACTCCATGAACGCGAACGGGTTGGTCGACCCGTAGTGGGCGGGGATGCCGAGCTGCGCGAGCCGCCGGTCGGCGACGTGTTGCAGGTACTCGCGCATGTCGACCAGGGACAGCCCGGGCACGCCCTGGCCGAGCAGGTCCTCGGCGAACTGGACCTCGCACTCGACGGCCTCGGCGAGCATCTGCCGCACCTGAGCGGCCAGCTCGTCGTCGAACAGGTCCGGCTCCTCCCCCCGTACCGTCTCCACCACGTCGAAGGCGAAGGCCATGTGCATGGACTCGTCGCGGAACACCCAGTTGGTGCCGGACGCCAGGCCGTGCAGCAGCCCCCGCGAGCGCAGGAAGTAGACGTAGGCGAAGGCGCCGTAGAAGAACAGCCCCTCGATGCAGGCGGCGAAGCAGATCAGGTTGAGCAGGAAGGCCCGCCGGTCCTCCCGGGTACGCAGCTGGCGCAGTTCGCCCAGCGAGTCGATCCAGCGGAAGCAGAACTCGGCCTTGCGCCGGATCGACGGGATGTTCTCGATGGCCGCGAACGCGGCGAAGCGTTCGGCCTCGTCGGGCACGTAGGTGTCGAGCAGGTTCAGGTAGAACTGGACGTGCACGGCCTCCTCGAACAGCTGCCGCGACAGGTAGAGCCGGCCCTCCGGCGAGTTGACGTGCTGGTACAGGTTGAGCACGAGGTTGTTGGCGACGATGGTGTCGCCGGTGGCGAAGAACGCGACGAGGCGGCTGACCAGGTGCCGCTCGGCCGGGGAGAGCCGGTCGAGGTCGGCGAGGTCGGCGTGCAGGTCGACCTCCTCCACCGTCCACGTGTTGCGGATGGCGTCGCGGAAGCGGTCGAAGAAGTGC
Source organism: Micromonospora sp. AMSO12t (assembly GCF_008806585.1). NCBI lineage: Bacteria > Bacillati > Actinomycetota > Actinomycetes > Micromonosporales > Micromonosporaceae > Micromonospora > Micromonospora sp. AMSO12t. The sequence goes on along the minus strand of NZ_WAAS01000009.1, from coordinate 29,446 downwards.
GGGTAGCGCATCGGGCGCAGGGTGAGATCCATCCCCGGGTCGAGCAGCATGTGTGTGGTCCTCGGTTCGCTGGTGGTCGGGGTGGTCACTGGCAGGCCTCGCACGACTCGGGGTTCTCCAGGGAGCAGGCCAGCGCCTCGTCCACGGTCGTCACCGGCGCGACGACACCGGCGGCACGGGCCGGTCCGACCGGCGCGACGGTGGCCTGCTGGATCCGGGTGGCCGGCCGCGACCGCAGGTAGTACGTCGTCTTCAGCCCGGCCTTCCAGGCGTACAGGTACATCGAGGAGAGCTTGCCGATCGTCGGCGCGGCCAGGAACAGGTTCAGCGACTGCGACTGGTCGATGTACGGGGCGCGGGCCGCGGCCAGGTCGATCAACGCCCGCTGTGGCAGCTCCCACGCGGTACGGAACAGCTCCCGCACCTCGGCCGGCAGTTCCGCGACGTCCTGCACGGAGCCCTCGGCGCGCTTGATCGCCGAACGGATCCGCTCCGTCCACAGGCCACGCGCCTTCAACTCCCGCACGAGGGCGGTGTTGACCTGGAGGAACTCCCCCGACAGGGTCTCGCGCTTGAACAGGTTGGACACCTGCGGCTCGATGCACTCGTAACAGCCGGCGATCGAGGCGATGGTGGCGGTCGGCGCGATCGCCACCAGCAGCGAGTTGCGCAGCCCGTACGCGGCGACGCGCTCCCGCAGCGCGCTCCACCGCGCCGTCTGGGTGCCCGTGACGCCCCACAGGTCGGGTTGCAGCTGCCCGCGCGCCGCCCGGGTCTGCCCGTACGCCGGGTGGGCGCCCGAGCGTCGCGCCAGGTCGGCGGAGGTCTCCAGGGCCGTCAGGTACAGCTCCTCGCTGATCCGGGTGGACAGCTCCCGGGCGGCCGGCGAGTCGAACGGCAGCCGCAGCGCGAAGAACACGTCCTGAAGGCCCATCAGCCCGAGCCCGACAGGTCGCCAGCGGGGGTTGCTCGCCGCCGCCTGCGCCGTCGGGTAGTAGTTGATGTCGATGACCCGGTCGAGGTACGTCACGGCGGTCCGGACGGTGGCGCGCAGCCGCTCCCAGTCGATGCCGCCCGCGCCCAGGTGGGCGGCGAGGTTGACCGAACCGAGGTTGCACACGGCGGTCTCGGCGTCGCTGGAGACCTCGACGATCTCGGTGCACAGGTTGGACAGGTGCACCACGTTGCCCGCCTCGGCGGTCTGGTTGCACAGCCGGTTCGCGGCATCCTTGAACGTCATCCACCCGTTGCCGGTCTGGGCGAGGGTACGCATCATCCGCCCGTACAGCTCCCGCGCCGGGACCTGCCGCACGTAGCGGCCCTGCTCCTCGGCGGCCCGGTACGCCGCGTCGAACTCCTCGCCCCACAGGTCCGGCAGCTCCGGCACCACGTCGGGGTCGAACAGCGACCACACCCCGTCGGACTCCACCCGCCGCATGAACTCGTCCGGGATCCAGTTGGCCAGGTTCAGGTTGTGGGTGCGCCGGGCGTCCTCGCCGGTGTTGTCGCGCAGTTGGAGGAACTCCTCGACGTCCGGGTGCCACGGCTCCAGGTAGACGCAGGCCGCGCCCTTGCGCCGGCCGCCCTGGTTGACCGCCGCCACCGAGGCGTCGAGCGTCCGCAGCCACGGCACGATCCCGTTGGACTGCCCGTTGGTGCCCCTGATCAGCGCGCCCCGGGAGCGGACCCGGGAGAACGCGATGCCGATGCCACCGGCGAACTTCGACAGGTTCGCCACCTGCGCGTACCGCTGGTAGATCGAGTCCAGTTCGTCGCGCGGGGAGTCGACCAGGTAGCAGGAGGACATCTGGGTGTGCCGGGTGCCGGAGTTGAACAGCGTCGGCGAACTCGGCAGGTACGCCAGGCTCGACATCAACCGGTAGAACCCGATCGCCTCGTCCGGTGCCTGCGACAGGCCGCAGGACACGCGCAGCAGCCAGTACTGCGGGGTCTCCAGCACCAGCCGGCTCGTCGGGTGGCGCAGCAGGTACCGGTCGTAGACCGTACGCAGCCCGAAGTACTCGAAGCGCAGGTCGCCGCGCGGGTCGACGGCGGCGTCGAGGGCGCCGGCGTGGGCGGCGACGAAGGCCGCGGTGTCGTCGCCGATCAGGCCCTCGGCGTGGCCGTGCCGGATCGCCTCGCTGAAGGAGCCGATGCCCTGCCGGCGGACCTCCTTGTCGACGTACCCGGCCAGCAGGCGGGCGGCCAGCCGCGAGTACTGCGGCTCCTCACCGATCATCTCCGCGGCGGTCTGGATGGACAGCCGGTCCAGTTCGGCAGTCGTCGCCCCGTCGTACAGGCCGCTGATCGTCCGGGTCGCCACCCGCAGCGGGTCGACGTCGGCGAGGTCGTCGGCCCACCGCTCGACCGCGCGGACGATCCGGTTGACGTCGACCGCCTCGGTGCCGCCGTCGCGCTTGCGGACCCGCATCTGCGGCCGCCGCTGGCCCACCACGACCGCATCGTCGGCCGGAAAAACCTCGGTGACTGTCACCACTCACTCCTCGCGAGCCTTGATCCCAGACGGATTTCCTGGGCACGCGGGGAGCGGACACCGACGACGACGCGCCGCAGGGCAACGCGTCGGGATGGCGTCGGCCGTCCCACGCGGCCTCGGACCGCCACACACCCGGAAGCGGGCGTACGGCGCACTGGCAGGTCTTCGGACTCGCGGGCGCGACCGGACTCGCCGGTCTCCTACTGGCCGTCGCTTCCCAGGCCGCTGGCGGCCCAGTGCTGATGACGGCGGTCGTTCCCACTCACCGCTGCGGGGCAGTCCCGGATTCCCACCGGGTTCCCTCTTGCCTCGACCACTCCGGATGAGCGGCCGAACCAGCTGCGCCGACACCATATATAGGGTTGGCGCCGTTGTCACACCCCACATGTCGGTCCCGGGCGTGTCGTCGGCGGCGCGGGTCACGCCCGTCGATCGCCGGCCAGAAGCCCGCGTCGATGCACCGACCCGCGCACCGGCGCACCGCGACGCGGTGCCGCTCTCTGCCGCAGCTCTCTGCCGGCCGCGCCCCGCAAACGGTGATCAGGACGCCATGGACCCTAAAGCCGCCGGGTCACGTCCATGGCGTCCTGATCACGTTCGGGTGGGTCTGTCGGCGCGCTGGTGGCGGTGGAGGAGGGCCGCAAGGCGTGGCGCGGCGACGCCTGCCGAACGCCCGGCCTCAGCCCGGCAGCGTTCCTAGACCCGGGTGACCCGGACGGCGTCGGCCACCACGTAGCCGGTGCTGCTGGTCCAGCGGCTGACCGCGACCAGGTTACGGTCGCCGGCGGCCAGCCCGAAGGTGCCCAGCGAGCGCCAGACGCCGCCGCTGGAGCGCTGGTCCACGTTGACGGTGCGGTTGCCCGAGGCGGTGACGACGACGTGCGGGGCCGAGCTGTTGTAGCCGGGGTCGGCCGGGTGCCGCACCTCGACGCGGTAGTTGCCGGCCGCCGGGATGTTCACCTTGAACCAGGCGGAGTCGCTGGCCAGCGTGGGGTTGGCGAAGCGGTAGTCGGCGCCGTAGCGCTGGGCGGAGTACGAGGAGGTCCCCCAGTTGGTGCTCGCCGTGAACCGTCCCGCCGTGGTGTTGTCCACGATGGTGCTGAACGTGGGCGGGTTGGGGGCGCTCAGGCCGAGGTAGGCGGCGATGCCCTCGGCGTGGCCACGGGCGGTGGCGGTGATGAAGTCGGCGCGCCTGAGCAGGTTCGAGTCGGCGACGGAGTCGATGAAGAGGTTCTCGGTCAGCACCGCGGGCATGGCCGACTCGCGCAGCATGTGGAAGTTCGCGGTCTTCAGCCCCCGATCGGTGACCCCACCGATCGTCCGCATGCCGCCGATCACCCTCGGGTGCAGGGCGTTGTGCAGATTGACGGTGGCGGCGTCCGACGTCGGGTAACGGTAGCTCTCGAAGCCGGTGCCACCGCCGGAGTTGATGTGCACGCTCACCAGCAGGTTCGCGCCCCACGCGTTGGCGTCGTCGGTGCGGTACGCCAGGCTGCGGGTGATGTCGGTCGTGCGGGACATCCGGACGTCCACGGCCCAGTTGGCCAGCAGGATGTTGCGCAGTTGCAGGGAGATGTCGAGCGTCAGGGCCTTCTCCTGCAGCCCGTTGCCGACCGCGCCGGGGTCGGTGCCGCCGTGGCCCGGGTCGATGTAGACCTTCGGCAACGCCGCCCACGCGGGGCCGGCGATGATGGGGACGGCCGCGGCGCCAGCGACGGCCGCCAACAGGGTACGCCGCCGAAGCGTCGGGTTGTCGAACATGTGCACCTCGTCATCGGGAGAGATCGACACTGCTCGGCAATATAGCGGGACATCGATACAACATGAAAGATGTCTACGTCCCTTGATCTGAGATCTGAAGGTTTCCTCCTACGGCCCGCCGGACCGCCGAGCCCGACCGCTGGCCGGCTGAGCGTGGGTGCGATCGCACGGCCGTCGTGCCGCGACCGCATCCCACGCCCAGGCGAGCACCCACTCACACCGATCCGCCGGCCCACCGAGCCGGTCGACGGCCCGCTTGAAGGGCCAACTCGACCGGGAGGCTCACGCCCCCGGAGCCTTCGTCCCGGCCGATCAGGGTTCGATCGGGCGGACCTGATCGCGGTACCGCTCGTAGAGGACGCGGTTGTGCGCGTCGCCCTGCGCGAGATTCGCGGATACGTGCACGGGCGGGTCGATGTCGCGGCCCAGCAACCGGCGGCAGACCAGTTCGGTGAGTAGCTGCGCGATGAGGACTCCGGTGAACGACGAGACCGCCCCGATCCGAACTCCTGGGGTGATCTCCAGCGCCGCGTCCCCCGCCGGCGCCTGGTTGTCGATCACCACATCCGCCAGGTCGGCGAGATGCGGTCCCTGGGTCGCACGGGCACCGGCCGAGCGAGTGTGTGCCAGTGAGGTGACCGCCACGATCGGATGGGAGCGCTCGCGGGCCAGCACCGCCATCTCGGTGACGGCGGCGTTGATTCCGGAGTTCGAGACGATCAGGAAGGCATCGTGCGCGGAGGGTGCGGCGAGCTGGTAGATCCGCTCGGCGAGGCCGGGCTCGCGCTCGTACGTCGGATCGAGGATCGGCCCCGGCTCGGCGCCACCGAACATCACGAGATCCTTGACCGCCAGCATGCTGACGGCGGCGAGCCCGCCGGCACGCCCCGCGAGTTCGAGGTTGACGATCCGCGAGTGGCCGGTCCCGAACGCCTGCAGGACACCACCGGCGGCGATGGCGTCGGCGACGAGCCCGGCCGCTGCCTCGATGGCGTCGAGCTGCGTTGACAGGACCTGTTCGAGTGCGGTCCGGGCGATGTTGGCGTAGGCAGGCTCAGGCATTGATCCTCCTGGAGTGGTCCCGGTTGCCGACGGCCGCCGCGACGGCCGCCACTGCGGCCTCGACGACGATCTCGCTGCTGCCCGAGGTGACCGGACTGGCATAGGTTTCGTAGCAGGGCTGCGTGTCACGGGCGGGTAGGTAGCCGAGGTAGCCGTTCGCGTAGCCGAGGACCACGACGTCCCGTGCCTGGTCCGGCGCCGCGGCCCGGATCGTCTCGCCCAGTTCCAGGAACAGTTCGCCGGGAACGGCCACGACCGTGACGCCGTCGAGGTCCACCGCCTCCACGTCGATCACGTACGGTTCCGTGCGTTGCCGGGCGGCCTGTTCCGCCGCGATCCGCAGCCCCTGCTGCATGACCCGGTGGATGCGTTCGTTCCCGCCCCCCGGCGGCGGGGTCTGACGCACGGCGACGTCGAGTTCCGCCGGCTGCTTCGGCGCGAGCGTCACCGTCCGCACGACCGGCGGGCGTACCGGCGGCGCCGCACCCTCGCCGACGCGCGGCGACACCGGTTCGACCCGGTCGGCCAGCCAGGCGCCGAGCCGGTCCGCCTCGTCGAGCCCCCGCCCCTGACGGGTGTGCCGGGTGCTGATGTCGCCGGCCGCACCGGTGGCGACGACCACCCACCGGTCCGGCGTGGCCAGCGCCCGGCGGATGCCGCCGTTGAGGTCCGCGCTCACATGGTTGTTGTCGGCGGGAAGGATGGTCGGGTGGACCGGTGAGACCACGACCAGCCCCACCACTTCGGTGCCCGCGGTGACCACGATGGTGTCGACGGGAATGTCCAGGGGAGCCGGATCAGCGACGTTACGGTGACCGGCCAGTTGGGGAACCAGCGTGCGGGCGGAGCCGAGTCGGGCGGCACGCTCGGACGCCACGGCAGACCGCGCGGCCACGAGGGACGCGGCTTCGAGCCGGTCGGCGACGTGCCGTGGCGTGGCGTCGCCGCCAGGGCTGCAGCCCGCCTCGGGGCTCGCGTGGGTGTGGGTGGCGGCGACCCAGCAGGACTGCACGCCGACGTCTCGCATGGCGGCCCGGATCCGGTCGACGACGTCGACGTTGACGCAGATCAGGTCCGCGACCACCAGGGCGAAGCGGTGGCCCTCGTCGGCGAAGGTCACGACATGGACCTCCAGCGGGTCGAGCACGTTCCGCACGCCGTCCGAGCGGTCGGCGTACCCACCCATGGGTTCCCCCGGCACGACCTCGAGTCGCGCCACCCCGTGCCCGGCCCTCACGCGTCGCCGCCCTGGCGCGCCAGCAGGCGCGCGTAGGGGGCGGCACCGCTCAGGAGCGCCGGACCGCCGTCGAGCGGCTCCGCTCTGGGCGTCACCAGGGGCAGCCCTCTGGCCTCGAGTTCGGCCGACAGCGCCTGGTGAAGAGGGTTACCCGGCGTCAGCAGCCGTCCGCTGAAGGACACCCGGCGGGCTGGCCCGCCGAGACCGAGCCGTTCGGTTGCCGCCTGTGCCGCGTCGGCGAGGTCGGCCGCGGCCCCGGCGCAGATCCGGCCCGCCACCGGGTCGGCCCCGGCGGCCGCGTCGAGCACCTCGCGGGCGAAGGCCGCCGTACGCGAGATCATGGCCGGGTCCCGGTAGTACCGCTGCAGCGCGGCCAGGTCCACGCCGCCGAGCGCCGCGACGAGGCGGTCGGCCAGCCCGGTGGCCGGCCCCACCCGGTCGTACGACGCGGTCGCGGCGCGCATTCCGGCCAGCCCGATGGCGTGCGCGCTGCCCCGGTCACCGAGGTGGGGACCCCATCCGTCGAGCCGGGCGTGGTCGCCGTCAGCGTCCACGGCGAGCACGGTCGTTCCGGTCCCGACACACAGCAGTACGCCGGGGCCGCCGAGAGCGCCGGCGTGCGCGAGGATGCTGTCCTCCACGACCACGGCCGGACCGCCGAACTGCCGTTCGAGGGCGAGGGCGAGGCGCCGGCGTTCCGCCGACTCCCCCGGCACGCCGGTCAGGCCGGCCACCACGCCCGCCACCTGTTCGGGAAGGGAGATCGTCGCCGCGGCGCCACGAACCGCGGCCAGGATCCGGTCGACGCCGTCCTCGTGGGGCTGGTAGGAGAAGCCCGGGCCGACGCCGAGCTGGCGGCCCGCCGCCGCGCGTAGCAGCAGCCGGAGCTCCGACTTGCCGCCGTCGATGGTGATCGTCGTCGTCAACGTGACATCCCTGCGGTCAGGCCCGCGACGATCTGCTTGGTCGCGAGGGCGAACACCACCGCCAGCGGCACCAGGGCGATCACGAGTCCGGCGAAGAGGGTGCCGCGGTCGGCGGCGAACTCGCCGAAGAACCGGGTCAGCCCGACCGGGACGGTGTACTTGTCCCCGCTGCGCAGCAGCACCAACGGATAGAAGAAGTCGTTCCAGGTCGGCGCGAACTGGAAGACCGTGGCGACCGCGAGCGCCGGCCGCATCAGGGGCAGGACGACCGACACGAACAGCCGGCCCTCGTGTGCCCCGTCGATGCGCGCGGCCTCCTCCAGCTCACCGGGTAGTCCCCGCATGAAGCCCATGATCACGAAGATCGAGAACGGGATTCCGCTCGCCGCGTAGAGCAGCACCAACCCGATCCGGCTGTCGATCAGACCCATCGACTGGAACATGTAGAACACCGGCAGCAGGCCGAGCTTCGCGGGGATCATCAACCCGGACAGGAAGAACGCCGCCAGCAGGGCGCGGCCCCGGAACTTCCACCTGGACAGGGCGTAGGCGGCCATCGCCGACACGCTGACGCACAGCGCCACCGAGGCGCAGGTGACGGTCAGGGAGTTGACGAAGTACGTCGAGATCGACGCGGTCTGCCAGGCCCGGGTGTAGTTGCTCAGGTCGAACGAGCTGGGCAGCCCGACCGGTGCCTGGAGGATCTCCGCGTTGCTCCGCAGCGATCCGATCAGCACCAGCAGCAGCGGGCCGAAGGCGATCGCGGCGTAGGCCCACAGGACGAACTGGCCGCCGGCGGTGCGCAGCAGCGAACGCTGGCGGGTGCCACGCGGAGGTTCAATATCGCCCCTGGCTTTTTGTGCCGTGCGGGGGGCGGCGCGCAGGGTCGTCATCTAGTGGACCTCCCGGCGGCGCAGCACCCGCTCCAGGCCCAGGGAGACCCCGAAGATGAACACGAAGATGAGCATGGCCAACGCCGAGGACTCTCCGATCGCGTTGCTGCCGCCCTGGAAGGCGGTCCGGTAGTAGAGCAGGCCGAGTACGTCCATCGCGCCGCCGGGTCCGCCGTCGGAGCCGCCCAGCGCGTAGACGAGGTCGAAGATGTTGAAGCACCCGATGAACGTCAGCACGGTGATGACGCCGACCGCCGGCATCAGGAGCGGGAACCGGATGCTCCAGAACGCCCGGGTCGCGGACGCGCCGTCCATCGCGGCCGCCTCCTCCAGCTCCTGGGGGATGCCGCCCAGGGCGGCGCCGAAGATGAGCATCGGTCCGCCGATCCACTGCCAGGCGTTGACGAGGATCAGTACGGGCAGGGCGAGGTCCGGCTCACCGAGCCACGGACGCGCCCACGCGTCCAGGCCGACCGCGCGGAGCGCGAAGTTGATCGGGCCGAAGGTGGGGCTCAGCAGGAGCGACCAGATGTACCCGACGATCAGCGGGCTGATCAGGTAGGGAAGCGAGAAGAGCGTCTGGAACAGCCGCTTGCCCCAGGGATTGCGGTGCAGGAGCACCGCCAGGCCCAGTCCGACGGTGTTCTGGATCGCCATGGTGCCGACGAAGAAGAGGACGTTGTGCCCCAGCGCGGCGGGGATCTCGTCGCGTAACGGATAGCGGGCGAGAACCTCCTGGTAGTTACCGATCCCGACGAACTCCCCCTGCCGGGTGCCGTCCCAGTGGAACAGCCCGTAGTAGAAGGCGGTGACGAGCGGCACCACGACGAAGAGGCCGTAGAGCGCGAGGGCCGGCAGGCAGAAGGTCGTGATCCACCCTGCCGAGACCCGTCCCGCCCGGCGGCGTGACCGCCGGGCAGGACGGACCGTCAGTTCTTGGGCCGGAACCACTGATCGACCCCTCGTTGGACGTGGGCGGCCGTGTCAGCGGCGCTGCGTCGACCGAGGACGTAGTCGGAGAACGCCTCGGAGGCGAGGTCCCAGCCGGTGGGTGTGCCGCCGGAGAAGTACGCGTAGGTGACGTACGGACTCGGGTTCGCCTGGTATTCCCGGAGTGCCTGGGCCAGCAGTTCGTCCTGCGGCTGGACGCCCGGCACCGCGGAGATCTGGTGGAGCTCGGTGGCCAGGGCGCGGCCGAACTCCTCGGTCGCCATCCACCGCACGAGTTCCAGAGCCGCGTCCCGCCGGGGCGACTTCGCCGAGACGCCGAACGACCCGTCGACGTAGCCGGGGACCAGCGTCTTGTCGACCGCCGCGCCGGGCGCGGGCGGCACGTTGAAGATGCCCAGGTCCAGCTGCGGGTTGGCCTTCTTGAACCCGGCGATCTCCCACACGCCGCCGGGGAACGCGGCGGCCCGGCCGGAGGTGAAGAGTGCCTGCGCGTCCGCGTAGCTCACCCCGGACGCCTGCGCCGGCCAGTACTTCTGGGTGCTCTTCCACGCCTCGAGGGAGTTCACCCAGGGCGTGCCGGTGAACTTCGCCGAGCCGTCGAGCATCCTGGTCAGGTAGTCGGGGCCGCCGTACGTCGTGGCGCCGAAGATCTCCTGCTCGATCGGGAGCATCCACTTGTCGGTGACGGTGTTCGCCAGCGGGGTGACGCCGGCCTTCTTGAGCTTGTCGAAGCCCGCGATCATGTCCGCCCACGTGGTGGGGGCGGCGATGCCGTTGTCGGCGAAGATCTTCTTGTTGTAGATGACGTGCAGGGTCTGGAGCGCGAACGGAACGCCGTAGACGCGCCCGTCCTTCTCGCCCTTCGCGCCGTCGAGGACCGGCTTCGGGAAGCCGCCGAGCTTGTCGACCTGGTCGTCGAGGGGCACCAGGCTGCCGGCGGCGACCAGCGGCTGGAGCAGCCCGTAGGAGCGCAGCTGCGCGACGTCGGGGCCGCTGGAGTCGGTGAGGCCGGTCTTGAGGATCGTGTCGTACTCGGTGTTCTTGTAGGGCAGGTACTCCACCGTCACGCCCGGGTGGGCCTTCTCGTAGATCTGGAAGATCTTGTTGTATGCCGCGACATCCTCCTGCCGCCAGCCCCAGACCTTCAGGTTGACGGCGTCGTCGCCGCCGCCCCCGCTACCTGGCGCGCACGCAGTAAGGGTGATGGCGAGCAGCGCTGCCGCCCCCAGCACACCGCGTCTTCTGGGCATCGCATCTCCGATCGTCGTGGCCGCCACCCCGCTGGACGTGGCGGACCAGCCGAGGCTAATACTGGTATAGACCGGAGGTCAACGGTTACGCCGACCTCACCAGCCGTCCGGGCGTTTGCCCGTACGATGGCTTGAATTGCGTAGGAAGGAGAACTGGTTCGTGCCAAGGACGCGACATGAGCCGAGCGACGGGGCCCTTGAGTCCCTGCCGGCGGAGCGCAACGGCGGCAAGGGCGAGCACATCAGGGACGTCCTCACCGCCATGGTCCTGAACTCGCGGGACGGTGCGCTGCTCCCCTCGGAGCGGGTCCTCGCCGAACGGTTCGGAGTCGCCCGGATGACCGTCCGGGGCTCCATCGACGCGCTGGAGTCGAAGGGAATGGTCCGCCGCGTGCCCGGGCGTGGGACCTTCGTGCAGCACCCCACGCTGACCCACTCGGAGATCTTCCGCTCGTTCAGCGAGGACATGCGGATGCGCGGCATGACACCGGGTGCCAAGTCGTACCGCGCCCGCACCCGCCCGGCCGCCCGCCAGGTCGCCGCCAACCTCGACATCGCCCCGGGCGACCCGACCCACTACATCGAGCGGATCCGCACGGCGGACGGCATCCCGATGGCGTTGGAGCGGACGAACCTCGCCGCGGCACGGTTCCCCAGCCTGCTGAAGGTGATGGAGCGCGACGACTCGCTGTACGAGGTTCTGGGCCGTGTCTTCGGGGTGCGGCTCGAATCGGCCCGGCAGACCGTCACCATCGCCCGGCTGACCGGCACCGAGGCGAAACGGCTCGAAGTCGGCGAGGACACCCCGGCGTTCCTGATAGAGCGCATCTCGGTCGACAACATGGGCAAGGTCGTGGAGTACGGCCGCTCGCTCTACCGCGGCGACCGGTACGCCATCCAGATGCACGTCAGCCCCCCGTCCCAGGGCGGCTGACGCGCATCCGCAGGGCCGGTCAGCGCAGACCGGTGAGATGGTGCGCCTCGATTTCGGCTGCCGTCAGGGCGCGGTCGTAGATCGCCGCCTCGTCGAGGTCACCCTGCAACCGCTGGGACGTGTCGTCCCCACGGCCACCGAGCTTGACGCTCGCCGTACCGCTGCCGGGCGGCACCGACGTCGCGACGCTGTTGTCCGCGACGCCGTCGAGGTACACGGTCAGTCGCGATCCGTCGAAGACGGCGGCGACGTGGTGCCACTCGTCGACCGTCAGCCGGGTACGGCCGGTCACGAGGCCGTGCCCCTTCCCGGCGGCGCCGAGCGACCACGCCTGCAGGACGCCGTCGGTCACCCGCAGGGCGTAACCGTTGACCGCCGGCCCGGAGTAGCTCTCGATGACCGCCTGCCCCGGCGCCGGGGCGAGCCTGTCGAGCTTCACCCACGCCTCCAACGTGAAGGCGCCCTGAAGGTCGGTCCGCGGGCCTCGCGGCGCCTCGATGTAGCCGGCGGAGAGGTCCGCCGCCCGGTCACCGGTGATCGCGCCCTCGGCGACCGGCTGGGCGCCGGCGAGGTAGGTCCCGTTCCGTCCGCTGGCGGAGCTGTCCACGGCGGTGCTTGAGCCGGCCGGGTCGCCGAGGCGCCAGTAGCCGGCCGGGTCCGCCCCGGTCACGAGGTTCGGGTAGCTCTGCTGCCCGACCAGGATCGGCAGCGACACCTTCACCGGGGGCGCGCCGTCCTCGTTGAAGGCCACCGTGACCTGGTGGCGCCCCGGCTCCGCGCCGGCCGGTACGCTCACCTTCACCGGCACGCTCGCGACGATGGTCCGGCCATCCGGCCGGGCACGGAACACCTGCGTCGCCGGGTCGACGGTCCAGCCGTCCGGGCCGGTGGCGGTCACCCGTCCACTGAGCCGGTGATCCGCGAACACCTCGACGGCGACCTGGAACCGCTTCGTCTTCCCTGGCGCGATCAGCGACCCGGGCGGATCGACCGAGACGGCACCGCTGAACACGTCGGAGTAGTGCGGGACGATCTCGTAGACGCGCGGGGTCGCGCTGCCCGACGCCCAACGGATCCGCACCGCGCCGGCCGAGAGGTCCGCCGCCGGCACCTTGGTGAACCCGTCAGCGAGCGGTCCGAGATCCACCCAGGCGCCGTCGACCAGCGCCTGGATCACGCCGTCGGCGGGAGCCGTCGCGTCCTGCACCACGGTCACCGCCGACAGCCGGTGCGGCTTGGTGATCGCAACCGTGATCGCGTCGCCGTCCTGCGGCTTGCCGGCCGCGACGTAGGCCGTGTCGTCGCGCCGGTCGGTCAGGTTGCCCAGCGCGGACCCCTGGGCGGCAGCCGGTAGGCCCGTGGGGGCCCCGAGGTCGCCGTACCAGCGGTCGCCGATGTAGCCGTCGCTCTGCGCGGCCGCGAAGCTGAGCAGTTCGTCGACCGGGCCGGGGCTGATCTGGTGCGATGTCCTGTCGAGGATGCCGCGGGCACGCGCCTGCTCCCGCCGGGCCAGCCAGGCGGCTTCGCCGTTCCCCCGGTCCTGCGCCCGCAGGATCGCCAGCGCCGCCCGGCCCGCCTGGCCGGTCGTGCCGACCCGGTCCAGCCAGGGCTCGATCTGCTTGAGCAGCAGAGGGTTGTCGAGCTGCGCCCGCAGCGTGGTGGGGAGTTCCTCCAGACGGCGCAGCTCGCGGTCGAGCTGGTCGAGCTGGGCGTCCACCGCTCGGCCCGCCGAGTAGTCGGCGATGAGCCGGTTGACGAGCGCGGCGAACTGGGGCCGCGCGGTGTTGTCCAGGGCGCTGGCCTTGTTGTTCTCCGCGAAGAGTCGCAGCTGCGCGTACGCGTCGCCGCCGATGATCTCGAGAGTCCGCGTCCATGAGCGCTCGGCGTCGTAGGCCCCGGGGTTCCAGGCGTAGTCGGCCTGCGTGCCGAGTGGGATCTGCGAGGCCTCCTGGTGCTGGACGAGTCCGTTGAACGAGATGCCCAGGACGTCGTCCGCCATGCCGGCGTCGCGGTTCACCAGTGGGCCCAGCAGGAGTCGGTTGGGGCTGTAGTCGTTGACCGGGTAGTTGTCCCAGATCATGAGCCGGTGCCGCGGCCAGACGCCCTGAGCGGCCCGCAGGTCGTCCTCGGTGATGCGCGGCGAGACCACCTCCGAGCCCGTCCAGTAGAGGTCGACCTCGGTGCTGAGCAACTCGTCGAACCGGTTCTTGTACGGCGTGGGCGTCATGCCCCAGTACTCCGTCGGCACCGTCACCATGCGGCTGGCGCCGGGGCGCTTCTCGATGAACTCGCGTTGGACCAGGTTGGTGACCCCGGCCTGGGCCGCCGCGAGCGGCGACGGATCGCCCTGGTAGGCGTCCCGGTCCTCCTGGCACGCGAAGTTTCCGGACACGTCGTCCCAGGCGATGACGTAGCTGCGGACCCCGATCTCCCACAACTGCGCCAGACGCGCCAGCAACTTGGCCCGATCGGTGTCGCGTACGTGGCAGATCCCCCTGCCCGGAGCCAGGGGCGCCTCCGGCGAGATCCGGTACACGAAATCGACATGACGGGACGTCGCCAGGTCGAGGATCTCCTTCAACCGGCCCAGCTCCGCCTCGTCGTACAGGGAGTCCCAGTGCGATCCGGTACGCAGGTCGTCCGCCGGCCCGTAGAAGAACTGGTTCATCTTGTGCCGGGCCAGGAACTCGATCTGCGAGCGCCGGTCCTCCTGCGACCACACGGGTCCGTAGAACGACTCCATGCCCCCACGGATCCGGTAACCCGGCCAGTCGCGCACCGCCACGCCGTCGACGGCCACCCGGGCGCCTCGCGACACGAGCAGCTGACGCAACGACTGGACCGCGTAGAAGGTGCCCGCGCCGTCCACCCCCGCGAGGACGATCCGCGGTCGCCCGAGCCGATCGTGCCCGGCCGCCAGCACGTACCCCTCACCGGGCAGTCCCGCTGGCCCCTGCACCCCGAGAGCACTCAGCGCGGCGACGCTCGCCGACGTCTCGTTCGGGCCGCCGAGGAGGATCACCGGACGCGATGTCGACATGTCCGCGCTTCCGACGACCCTGGCGGTGACCCCGCGCGCGCCGAGCACGTCCACGAGAGACTGCCGGGCGGCCGGATCGGCGGCCGCACCCGCGACGACGTCGACGTGGTCGGGCAGGACGACCGATCCCGCACGCGCCTGCACGCGCTGCGGCGTCGGAAGGACGCGCGCCACGCCCACCCGATCAGGGGCCTGGGCCTCCCCCCGAGCCGGCACGGGGTTCACCAGGCCAACGGCGAGCACGACCGATCCGGCCAACACGCCGGTGCGGCGACAGCCGCGAAACGAGCGCAACAGAAACATCGAACCTCCACTCATGCGATATGGGCCAGCCGTGGTTCCGTAAAGGGTCCGGCGTGGCGTGCGGTGAGCGGACCACCGCGAGGACCGGCCGACATGGCAACCGCCGGTCTGGTCGAGTCAGCAGGGACGAGGCCGGCCGTCGGGGTCGGAGCCGACGGCCGCGCGAAAGGGGCTCCCGGAGGATCGTCCGGGCCGGGCTGGCATCCGCGCGTGGGATCGGTTGTGGCCGACCGGTCTATACCGATGACGAGGATCCATGCCACACCCGGTCACGTCAACCCCCTACCGGCGTACGACAGCGCTGGTCCGGGTCGCTGCGCGTAGCGAGCCATTGACATCAACTCGGTCGGACTTCACGATACTGGCCTAGGCCGGTATCTGGTCGTGCCGTGGACATCGACGGCCGACCCCGAAGGGAGATCGCCATGCGTATCCCGCCCATCCGCCGCGGCCAGGCCCACGCGGCCATGCTCGCAGCGCTTGCCTCCGTCGCCCTCGTCGTGCCGGCCGCGCCGGTCGCGGCGGGCCCGAGTGCCGTCACCGCGGTAGCCGAAGGTCCCAGAAAGCTCATCGCACAAGGGTTCGCAGACCCGGACGTGGTCCGCATCGGCCAGACCTGGTACGCCTACGCCACCAACGACTTCAGGCACCTCCCGGTGGCCAGCGCGCCCACCATCGACGGGCCGTGGCAGGTCCTCGGTGACGCGATGCCGGGCGGACCCGGCAGCTGGGCCGTCGCCGGCAGGACCTGGGCACCCGACGTGCACCCCAACCCTGACGGCAGTCTGACCCTCACCTACACGGCCCAGGACGCCGCCTCTGGCCGTCAGTGCATCGGTGTGGCGCTCGCGTCCTCGCCGCTCGGTGGGTTCGTGCCCTACGGATCGGGGCCGCTCATCTGCCCCCTCAGCCAGGGCGGCGCGATCGACGCGAACACCTTCGTCGCGCGGAACGGAACGCGCTACCTCACCTGGAAGAACGACGGCAACGCCATCAACCGGCCGTCCACGCTCTGGGTCAGCCAGGTCACCAACAACGGCACCGCCCTGGTCGGTCCGACGACGGCAATGCTGACCGTCGCGGCAGGCCAGATCATCGAGGCGCCGGACCTGGTCCAGCGTGACGACAAGATGGTGCTCTTTTACTCCGGTGGGTCCTTCGCCAGCTGCGGCTACTACACGTCGTACGCCACGGCGCCGACGGTCATCGGCCCCTGGACGCCGGCGCCGAACGCCTTCATGACCCAGGCCAACACGGGACTCTGCGGTCCGGGTGGCGCGGACGTCGTGACGGCCCAGGACGGGCTGGGCGGCGGCGACAAGGTCGTGATGCACGCGGCGGTCGCCGACGGCAGCAGGCACATGTACTCGATCAACCTCCGCTGGGTCAACGGCCTCCCGGTGCAGGGCGGCAGCCGCAAGTCCTCGCTCGACGGCAACGGCCGCGCCGAGATCGCCCTGGTCCAGGCCGACGGGCAGATCAAGGCCTGGCACAACTACAAGGGCTTCGACAACATGCCGTACGGCGCCGCCGCGGTCATCGGGACCTCCTTCACCGACCCGACCCGGGTACGCTTCGCCGACCTGGACAACGACGGGAGGTCCGAGCTGATCCAGATCCAGGCCGACGGCCAGATCAGGGCCTGGCACAACGACCTCGGCTTCGCCGCCTCGCCGTACGGGAACTCCGTCGTCATCGCGACCGGATTCACCGACCCGACCCGGACCGTATTCGCCGACCTGGACAACGACGGGAGGTCCGAGCTGATCCAGATCCAGGCCGACGGCCAGATCAGGGCCTGGCACAACGACCTCGGCTTCGCCGCCTCGCCGTACGGCTACACCGTCGTCATCGCGGCCGGGTTCACCGACCCCGCGAGGGTGCGGTTCATGGATCTCAACGACGACGGCCGCTCCGAGATCGCGCTGATCCAGACCGACGGGCAGATCAAGGCCTGGCACAACTACAGGGGCTTCGACACCATGCCGTACGGCGCCGCCCAGGTCATCGCGACCGACTTCCTCGACCCGGCCCGCACGATCTTCATCTGATCCGGGCTCGGACACCAGCACCACGAGCAGGGCGCTGCTCGGCGCGGCTACGTCGGTCCGGTGAGCTCGGGGCCGGTCCTTTCGCGCCGCCGGGTCCGCAGCCGCGCGGCCACCCTCAGCGGTGAGCCGGCGTGGTCGTCGACTCGCACGGAGGCCGCCGCCGCCCAGTCGATCTTCGTACGGCGCGGTGCGGCCGGCGTCGACGGTACGACGCCGGCCGCAGCCGACCGCACGGAGCCGACCCGGGCCGCGACGCTCCTGCTCGGCCCGGAGCCCAGCCCCGGCGCCGTGGACGTCGTCGCCGGTCATCCCCTGTGCGGCGACACCGCAGGCCAGCGCCGCAGTGATATCGCCAGGCCGGTTCCCTGGCCGCGGTCGCCCCGTCGTGGACGCCGGCCGCTCCGCGGCTCGGGGCCGGCCGGGCGCACCAGGTCGTCTCGGGTAGGTGGAGCCGGCGGTCGGCCGTCCGCGGTCCAGGGGCCCAGGAACGGCCTGGCCTGGGCGTTCTCGATGCGCCCGGCAGTGCCGGTGTGCTGCCGCCGCATCGCCTGCGGATCGCGGTGCCTCCGCGACGCGTGCGCCCGCCGGGGTCGCCGGGCCCGCGGTCGGCCAGGGACCAACACGTCGTGCGTTCCACCCGTCGACAGCAGCCTCCGCACGGACGCCGTCGCGGTGCGGCCCGGCTCCACACGCACGCACGAGACGGCCGGTGACACGCCACCTTGTTGCGGATGACGTGCCACCGGCCAGGGTCTACGCCGCGGCCACCGCACGATCTCCGGTGGTCCTCACGGACCGTCGACGATCGTGCGGTGGCCGCCCTCATGCCCTCGCCACGCCTCACACGTGGCGTCCGGGGTCAGCCCGTCGTGCCGGCCGAGTGGTGTCGCGCGACCTCGTCGGCGGTGAGGGCATGGTCGTAGACGGCAACCTCGTCGAGCAGCCCGGCGAGCCTGGCACCGGCATCGTCACCACGGGCCCCCAGCTTGAGGCTTCCGGCCCCGTCGGTCGGGCTCACCTTCGTGGCGGCCGAGCCGTCGGGTCGTCCGTCGAGGTAGACCGTCAGGGTCGACCCGTCGTAGACCACGGCCACGTGATGCCACTTGTCCGGCGTGACCACCGTCTGCCCTTCGACCGACGCCAGTTGCCCGGCTGCGCCCAACGTGAGGGCGCTGATCCTGCCTCCGGGCAGGACGCGCAGCGCGTAGCCGTTGTAGGCGGGCGCGTCGTACTTCTCGACCACGCCGTACTGACCGCAGACGTCGTTGAGATTCACCCACGCCTCGAGGGTGAACGAGCCACTGACGCTCACCGAGGCCGAGTCCGGTACGGCGACGTAGCCGCCGGTCAGCTCGGCGGCGGTATCCGGATCGCCCGTCAGCGCGCCCGGGCGGCCCAGTGCCACCGCGTCCGCGTACGCGCCACGGTTGCCGGTGCCGGAGGAGTCCTCGGCGCTCGTGCCGGATCGCTCACCCAGCCGCCAGTAGCCGACCGGCTTGTCGGCCAGCACCTGCGCCGCGTAGGAGGACTGGGCGATGGCCGCCGGCTGCCTGCTCGTCGGCGTCTGCCCGGCTGCCGAAACCGCCGGAGCCGGCGCTGAGCTGCCCTGCACGGCACTCCCACCCGAGCGCTGCGCACTGGGCGAGGGGCCGGGGTTGCCGAGCACACCCTTGACGTAGTGCGAGTCGATCTGCCCCGGAGTCAGGGCCTTGTGGTAGATCGCGACCTCGTCGAGGTCGCCGAAGAAGCGGTCCGCCGCGTCGTCTCCACGGGCGCCAAGCTTGAGGCTGCTCCTGCCGTCGGTAGGCGCCTTGGCCACCGGGGTGGACGTCTGCAGCTGCCCGTCGAGGTAGGTCCGCAGCGTCGTCCCGTCATACGCTGCCACCACGTGGTGCCATCGCACCTGCTGCACGCTGCGCGGGCTGGACGCGCCGGACTGCGCCTCGTCGGCGATCGTGAGCGCCTGCAGCTTGTTGCCGTTGACCAGGCGCAGGGCGTAGCCGTTGCGCGACGGCAGGCAGTCGCCGCCGTCGTACTTCTCGACGATGCCCTGCGGTCCACCCGCCGCGTCCTTGACCCACGCCTCCAGCGTGTAGGCCCCGGTGACACTGAGCGAGGCGCTGTCCGGAATCTCGGCGTAGCCGTCGTCCAGCCGGACCGCGGTGTCGGCGGAGTCGGCGATCGCCCCTGGCTGGGACCGACCGACGCTGCCACGGTAGGCACCAGCGTTTCCGTTGCCGGAGGCATCGACCACCGGCTGGCCCTGGGCGTCGCCGAGCCGCCAGTAGCCCACCGGCGCGTCCCGCTTCACCAGCGCGGCGTAGTCAGCCGGATCCGGTCGGGCGACCCGGACCGACAACGAGGTGGTCCGCGCCGTACCACCGGACGGACGGGTGACCACGTCGATCCGGTAGCTCCCGGGCGCCGCATCGGTGGGGATCCGGACCGAGGTCGCGAGCTCGGACCAGGCCAGTCTCTGGTTGCTGCTCACGCGGAACGGCAGCTTCGGGTCGCGCACCGTCCACCCGGTCGGAACACCGACACCGACGGTGCCGCCGACCGTGCCCTGCCCGAGCGCCTCGACCTCCAGGTCCAGCGCAAACGTCTCACCCGGCTCCAGCAACATACGCGGGGTCGTCACCTTCGTAGCCTCCGCGCTCGGCGCGGTGGCCACCTTCACCGCCCGGTAGGTCGCCCGGACCGTGACCGCCGTCGTCGGCCGGCCGAGGTCGACCAGCTCGCGCTCGGCGTCAAACGTCACCGAACGGCCGTCGACGGTGACCCCGGTCAGCCGGTGACCGCGCGGCGCACGCAGGTGCAGCACCACGTCCGTCAGCGGCGCCCGTCCGGTGGCCGCGCGCGGTGGGTCGACCCGCACGGTCAGCCGGCCGTCCGTCAGCTCCGACGAGGAGGCGAACCCCACGGGGCCGAAGGACGTCGGCAGGTCGGCGACCTCGATCCGCTCCCCGTCCGCGAGCCAGGGCCGCGGCGTGGCCGGCGCCAGGTGCAGCCGGGTCGGCACGCCGTCGGCGTTCAGGTCCTCGCTGACCAGCAGGCCGCGCACCGCCTCCAGATAGGTGGCGTTGTTCGGCGACAGCGGCGGCCAGTACTGCGACCGGTAGTACTCACCGAACTGCGGGCACGGCGAGATCGTGGCGCCCTCGCCGCCGACGTAGGTGTGCGGCGTGAAGCTGTGCGCGAGCATCCCGTAGAAGCTCAGGTCGAGGCGATCGGACTCGGCATTGTCGGCCAGGAACCGCATCAGCGAGTAGCCGTACTGCTGGTCGATGCCGCTGGACTTGTATCCAGGCACCGCCGGCCACTGGTTGTGCCGGATGTTCTGGCAGACGCCGGGATCGGCGGTCGAAAGGTTGAACCTGGTCAGGCCAAGGAACAGCGACCCGTGCTTGTAGAGGTAGTCCCGTAGTCCGGTCGCCGTCGCGCTGCCCGGCTCGAACAGCCCGGTCGCGAGTGCGTACGGCATGATCAGGTTCCAGTAGCTGCCGAGGAAGTCGGTGGTGACCTTGTCGTACGGCTTCGACGACGCCGGATCCAGCAGCGCGATCGGCACGAACACCGAACCGTCCGGCAGCACCGTCTTCGACTTCTCCACCGCGCCCAGCAGTGACGCGCGCAGGCCGGCCGCCTCGTCGAGGAACGGCTTCGCCTCGTCGGCACGGCCCATCAGCCGCAACGCGACACCGACGTCGCGCAGTCCGCGCCAGACCTCCGACTGGTGGTGCAGGCCGTAGACCGGCTCCGGAATGTCGGAGGCGTAGCGGGTCTTGGCCAGCAGACCGTTCGGGTCCGCGACGCGTTGCCGCTTGAAGTCGGCGAGCCAGTCACGGAACGTCGGCAGGTTCTCCAGCAGCAACGACCCGTCGTTGCTCTGCAGGTAGTACGTCGCCACCGTCTGCAGCTTGATCCCGCGCTCCCAGGACACGAAGAAGCTGCCCTGGCCGCGTCGCAGCATCTCGGTGAGGTTCGCGCGCGCCTTGTCCTGGTAGCCGAAGTCCCCGAGCGAGGTGACCGTCGCCGCGATCTCCGGCACCCAGGCGAAGGACTTGTCCAGCGACTCGTAGCCGTTCCCGACGGTGAGGTTGAAGCCCATCACCAGGTTGTTCAGCAGCGTGCTGCGCATGGCGTCCGCGGCGTACCGCTCCGGAAGCCGGACCTTGGCGCCGGCGTTGAGCTGCGCCGTCCAGTAGGCGCCGGTGCGGGACTTCGCGGCGTCGTAGAGCTTGGCCGACGGACGGTCGGCGGGCAGTTCGGCCGGCTCGTTCGGCACGACCAGATAGAACTCGGCCTTCCCGCGGCTCAGGTCGGGCGTGAAGCTCAGGTCGGGCGCGGACCAGGTCGCCGCACCGCTGTACGCGACCACGGTCTTCCCATCGAGGGTCAGCCGTCCGGGCGTGGCGACGACGTCCGCCACCTTGTCACGGCTCACGTTCAGCCGCAGCCGCGGGTGCGCTTTCGCCGGCCCGCTGACGACGAACCGGAGCATGCTGACTGCCGGGCCACCCGGGGTGAGCTCGGTGACGAACGACTCGCGCTCGTAGCGGACCCCGGCGGCGTCACGATAGGTGTTGGCGAGGATCGGCAGGTATCCGCCGGTCAGGCGGGGGGCACCCGACCTCGCCTCGGCCTGGCCGTAGCGCTCGGCCCCGTCTGCACCGACGAAGAAGCGGACGCGCTGGGTCGCCCGCGAGTCCGACCATTGCGACATCAGCTCGCTGCCGTCGGCGACGTGCAGCGAGAAGTCCCGCTCCTCGGCCCACCGGGTGGGGTCCGGTGCCGGGTAGGTGAAGGGCAGGTAGTACCAGGGCGAGGCGGCGTCTGTCGTGCCACCGTGGTTGGCCGGCACCAGCAGCGGCTTGACGTTGGTCAGGGTCGGACCGTCGGGCAGGCCGAGCAACTTCTCGCCCCAGTGGTCGGATCCCTGCTCCAGCGCGTGGTTCACTCGATCGGCGTAGCCGTCGGGCAGTTTCAGGTCATCGCGGGGGCCGGACTGGCCGTGAGCCTTCTGCTCGCCGGCCGCCCGCTCGCCGGCCGCCTGGACGCCGGCCGCCTGGACGTCCTCGGATTCCTGCGCCAGCAGGCCGGCCGCCAACGTCACCACCGTCAGCAGCGACAGCGCGGCCCTCGATCTCGATCTTGTGGCCATTCGATCCACCTTCGTGTGGAGTACTGCGAATACTGGACTAGTCCAGTAACTCTGGAGCACCCTCCTCGCCGGTGTCAACACTCCGACTGCCCACCCCTTTCACGAGGGCGCGTCACGACGATCGACCCGAGCGCGGGCTGTCTGCTGTGTACCGTCCCGGCTCCTGGAGAGACTTCCCGGATTCGGAGGAACCGCCAGACGGCAGAAACGGAATCGAATCCTCAGTGCTGCGGGAGCGAGCGGTGCGGATGGTCGAGGAGGTGTGCAGATGTTCGCCGAACAGGGCGTCGAGGGAACTGCGCGTGCGCTCCACCCCTCCGGCCCGCACGCGCGTTCAACCCCGATGAGCAGGATCGCCGGTCAGGAAGATGTCCCCACTCACGGCAGTACCGGGGTGACGGGCTAGGGCCTGTTTCAGAAGTTGATCCACGGGCTCGTCTCCGTCGATGATCTTGTGGTGGGTCGTGGTGATCTGACCGACGAGCAGTGGACGATGTTGGAGCCGCTACTGCCCGCGTCGGTGGGGCGTGGGCAGCCAGCGGTGTGGTCGCGTCGACTATTGATCAACGGGATCAGGTGGCGGGTGCGGACGGGGTGTCCGTGGCGTGATCTGCCGCCGGAGTACGGACCGTGGCAGACGGTGTATGGGCTGTTCCGGCGGTGGCAGCGCTCGGGGATGTGGGCGCGGATCCTCACCGCGTTGCAGGCCAGGGCGGACGCGGCCGGCTTGATCTGCTGGGAGGTCAACGTCGACTCGACGATCTGCCGGGCTCATCAGCACGCCGCCGGCGCCCGACGCGACGTTGACGCGCAGCGGGAGCCAGCCGGTGGGGTGGTGTCTGAGCCTGCCAATCACGGACTCGGCCGGTCCCGCGGTGGCCTGACCACGAAGATCCACCTGGCGTGTGAGCAGGGCCAGAAGCCGCTGTCGATCCTGGTCACGGCCGGGCAGCGCGGGGACTCGCCGCAGATCGTGCCGGTGCTGCGGGGTATCCGGGTGCCCCGGCTGGGACCAGGCCGACCACGGCAGCGGCCGGTTCGGGTGCGCGGCGACAAGGCGTACTCGTCGCGGGCCAACCGTGAATATCTGCGCCGCCACGGGATCAAGGCCACCATCGCCGAGCCCGCCGACCAGGCCCGCAACCGTAAGAAGCGCGGCGCAGCCGGTGGCAGGCCACCAGTGTTCGACGTCGAGGACTACAAGGCCCGTCACGCCGTGGAGTGCGGCATCAACCGGCTCAAACGCCACCGGGCCGTGGCCACCCGCTACGACAAACTCACCGTCCGCTTCGAAGCTGCCGTGCACGTCGCCGCGATCAACGAGTGGCTCTGACCACCGAGCATCACCTCATGCGAAGCTGAGCCCGCTGACCAGCAGAGCAGGGAGACACCGGATGGCCGCCGACTACTACTACGCCGACACCGAGAACGGCGACCACATCGACGACCCTCCGAAGACGCCCTGTTCATGCTCATCGACGAGCTGAACCGCGCTGACAACACCTTCGTCACGATCAACCCCGCCGACGACGACCCAGCCTGGTACGCCTCGATCTCACTGCTCGACGACGACACCTACGAAGTCGAACGCCGTGACACCCACCAGCACATCCACGACCTCACCATCGAGACCGACCCTGGCCACATCGCCAGGGACCTCACCATCTGGCTAGCCGGCCGCCACTACCCCAACCGACCAGCCTGAACCTCAGTCCGTACTTCTGAAACAGGCCCTAGGTCAGCACGCCGGCAGCGACGACCGCACCGCCGCAATCGATGCGGCCTTTCGGCCACAGCCTGGGCGCCTTCGACGCCCGGCAGGACCCGAGGGGATGTTCGCGCAGCTCGGACAGGGTGACGGCGTCACTTGGCGTTGAAGTAGCTCGCCTCCGGGTGGTGCACCACGATCGCGTCCGTCGCCTGCTCCGGCATCAGTTGGAACTCCTCCGACAACTGCACACCGATCCGCTCCGCGCCCAGCAGCTCCACGATCTTCGCCCGGTCCTCCAGGTCCGGGCAGGCTGGGTAGCCGAACGCGTACCGGCAGCCCCGGTAGTCGGTGCGCAGCAGACCCGCCAGATCCGCCGGGTCGTCGTCGGCCACCGTACGGCCGCCCGGCAGGGCCAGCTCGGCGCGGATCCGCCGGTGCCAGTACTCCGCGAGGGCCTCGGTGAGCTGTACGGACAGCCCGTGCACCTCCAGGTAGTCGCGGTACTCGTTGCGGGCGAACATCTTCGCCGTGTACTCGCTGATCGGCTGCCCCACGGTGACCAACTGCAACGCCACCACGTCCAGCTCGTCGCCGCGCGGGCGGAAGAAGTCGGCCAGGCAGAGCCGCCGCTCCTGCCGCTGCCGGGGGAAGGAGAACCGCGCCCGCTCGGAGTGCCCGTTCTCGTCCAGCACCACCAGGTCGTTGCCCTCGGCGTACGCCGGGAAGTAGCCGTACACCACGGCCGCCTCCAGCACCTGGTCGGCGATCAGCCGGTCCAGCCAGTAGCGCAGCCGGGGCCGGCCCTCGGTCTCCACCAGTTCCTCGTAGGACGGTCCCTGCCCGCTGCGGGCGCCCCGCAGGCCCCACTGCCCGAGGAAGGTGGCCCGCTCGTCGAGCAGCGCCGCGTAGTCGGCCAGCGGCACGCCCTTGACCACCCGGGTGCCCAGGAACGGCGCGGCGGGCACCTCCACGTCGGTGGCCACGTCGGAGCGCACCGAGGCGTCGTCCAGCTCCGGCAACGACTCGCTGACGATGGCGCGCTGCCGCTCGCGGCGCGCCCGCCGGGCCGCCAGGGCCGCCTCCCGCTCCGCGTCGATCACGGGCGCCCCGCCGCGCTTGGCCGTCATCACCCGGTCCATCAGCGACAGTCCCTCGAACGCGTCCCGGGCGTAGTGCACCTGGCCGGGGAACATCGCCCGCAGGTCGTCCTCGACGTACGCCCGGGTCAGCGCCGCCCCGCCCAGCAGCACCGGCCAGCGCTCCGCGACCCCGCGCGACGCCATCTCGGCGAGGTTCTCCTTCATGATCACCGTGCTCTTCACCAGCAGGCCGGACATGCCTATCGCGTCGGCCCGGTGCTGCTCGGCGGCCTCCAGGATCGCGTTGATCGGCTGCTTGATGCCGATGTTGACGACCTCGTAGCCGTTGTTGGACAGGATGATGTCCACCAGGTTCTTGCCGATGTCGTGCACGTCACCACGCACCGTGGCCAGCACGATGCGGCCCTTGCCGCCGTCCTCGGCGGTCTCCATGTGCGGCTCCAGGTACGCCACGGCGGTCTTCATCACCTCGGCGGACTGGAGCACGAACGGCAGCTGCATCTGACCGGAGCCGAACAGCTCGCCGACGACCTTCATGCCGTCGAGCAGGATGTCGTTGATGATGGACAGCGGGGTGCGCCCCTGCGCCATCGCCGCGTCCAGGTCGGCCTCCAGGCCGTTGCGCTCGCCGTCGATGATCCGCCGCTTGAGCCGCTCCTCCAGCGGCAGCGCGGCCAACTCCTCCGCCCGCCCGGCCCGCGCCGACGCGGCGTCCACGCCCTCGAAGATCTCGATGAACCTCTGCACCGGGTCGTAGCCCTCGCGGCGGCGGTCGTAGACGAGGTCCAGCGCCGCCTCCCGCTGCTCGTCGGGGATCTTGTTGAACGGCAGGATCTTGCTGGCGTGCACGATGGCGCTGGTCAGGCCGGCCTCGCGGCACTCGTGCAGGAAGACCGAGTTGAGCACCTGCCGGGCCGCCGGGTTGAGCCCGAACGAGACGTTGGAGATGCCGAGGGTGAAGTTGACCCCCGGATAGCGGCGGGCGATCTCCCGGATCGCCTCGATGGTCTCGATGCCGTCGCGCCGGGTCTCCTCCTGGCCGGTCGCGATCGGGAACGTCAGCGCGTCGATCAGGATGTCCGAGCGGTCCATCCCCCACCGCCCGGTGAGGTCGTCGATGAGCCGCCCCGCGACCCGCACCTTCCAGTCAGCGGTCCGCGCCTGCCCCTCCTCGTCGATGAGCAGCGCCACCACGGCGGCGCCGTGCTCCTTGACGATGGGCATCACCCGGGCGTAGCGGGACTCCGGCCCGTCGCCGTCCTCGAAGTTGACCGAGTTGACCACGCACCGGCCGCCGAGCATCTCCAGGCCCGCCTCGACCACCTGCGGCTCGGTCGAGTCGAGCATGATCGGCAGGGTGGAGGCGGTGGCGAAGCGGCCGGCGAGTTCCCGCATGTCCTGGGTGCCGTCGCGGCCGACGTAGTCGACGCACAGGTCCAGCAGGTGCGAGCCGTCGCGGGCCTGGCTGCGGGCGATCTCCACACAGGCCCGCCAGTCGCCGGCGAGCATGGCCTCGCGGAACGCCTTGGAGCCGTTGGCGTTGGTGCGCTCCCCCACCATCAGCAGGGAGGCGTCCTGGGCGAACGGCACCGGGTGGTAGACCGACGAGACACCGGCCTCGTGCCGCGGCTCGCGGGATGCCGGGCGCGTGCCGTGCAGGCGCTCCGAGAGGACCCGGATGTGCTCGGGGGTGGTGCCGCAGCAGCCGCCCACCAGCGAGACGCCGTACTCGGTGACGAACCGCTCCAGCGCGTCGGCCAGCTCCACGGGGGTCAGCGGGAAGTACGCCCCGTCGGCGGTCAGCACCGGCAGGCCCGCGTTCGGCATCACCGACAGCGGAATCCGGGAGTGCCGGGACAGGTAGCGCAGATGCTCGCCCATCTCGGCCGGCCCGGTCGAGCAGTTCAGCCCGATCAGGTCGACGCCCAGCGGCTCGATGGCCGCCAGCGCCGCCCCGATCTCGCTGCCCACCAGCATGGTGCCGGTGGTCTCCACGGCGACGTGGCAGATGATCGGCACCGTCCGGCCGAGCCGGGCCATGGCCCGCTTCGAGCCGACGACGGCGGCCTTGACCTGGAGCAGGTCCTGGCAGGTCTCCACGATCAGCGCGTCCGACCCGCCCTCGATCAGGCCCTCGGCGTTCTCCTGGTACGCGTCGCGCAGGGTCGCGTAGTCGGCGTGCCCCAGGGTGGGCAGCTTGGTGCCCGGGCCGATCGAGCCCAGCACGAAGCGGGGCCGCTCGGGGGTCGCGTACGCGTCGGCGGCCTCCCGGGCGAGGCGGGCCCCGGCCTCGGAGAGCTCGCGGATGCGGTGCTGGATGTCGTACTCACCCAGGTTGGCCAGGTTGGCCCCGAAGGTGTTGGTCTCGACGCAGTCCGCGCCGGCGGCCAGGTACGCCTCGTGCACCCCGCGCACGACGTCCGGTCGGGTGGCGTTGAGGACCTCGTTGCAGCCCTCGTAGCCCTCGAAGTCGTCCAGGGTGAGATCGGCCGCCTGCAGCATCGTGCCCATCGCGCCGTCGGCGATGAGAATCCGGTCTGCCAGTACGTCGAGCAATGAGGTCCGCACAGGATCAGGTTAGTGCCGTCGCCGGCCGATGGATTCCCCCGCACGTGCCTTCCCACATTGTGTCAGCGGGATCACGCTGTCCGGTTCATCGTGGTATGGCCGACCGTCGCTGGGCTCGACCGGCGCGGCCGGCGGGCCGCATCCCGCCCCGACACGTAGGCTGACGGACGTGAAGGACTACAGCGACAGCACCACGCCCGGCGGGCGGACGACCGGGTCCGGTCCCGGCGCCGGCCCCGACGAGCAGGGTGAGGTGACGGCGTGACCGAGTTCGACGGACTGCCGGTGCTGCGGTCCCCCGTGGCGATCGCCGCGTTCGAGGGCTGGAACGACGCCGCCGATGCCTCCACCGCCGCCGTCGAGCACCTGGAGCAGGTGTGGCAGGCCCGGCAGGTCACGGAGCTGGACCCGGAGGACTTCTACGACTTCCAGGTCAGCCGCCCCACGATCACCATGGCCGAGGGCGAGACCCGCCGGGTGGAGTGGCCGACGACGCGCTTCATGGTGGCCAGCCCCGAGGGCACCGAACGGGACGTCGTGCTGATCCGCGGCATCGAGCCGAGCATGCGGTGGCGCACCTTCTGCGAGCAGGTGCTGGAGATCTGCCACAGCCTGGAGGTCGAGCGGGTCGTCGTGCTCGGCGCGCTGCTGGCCGACGTGCCGTACACCCGGCCGCTGCCCATCAGCGGCAGCGCCTCCGACGCGGAGGCCGCCCAGCGCTACCAGCTCACCCCCACCCGCTACGACGGGCCGACCGGGATCGTCGGCGTGCTGCACGACGCCTGCAACAAGGCCGAGGTCGACGCCGTCTCGTTCTGGGTGCACGTGCCGCACTACGCCAACAACCCGCCCTGCCCGAAGGCCACCCTCGCCCTGCTGCACCGGGTCGAGGAGGTGCTCGACCTGCCGGTGCCCATGGCCGACCTGGCCGAGGAGGCCGCCGAGTGGGAGCAGCGGGTGCGCAGCGCCGCCGAGCAGGACGCCGAGCTCGGCGAATACGTGCGCGAGCTGGAGGAACGCGTCGGCGACGCGGGCATCACCCCGCTGACGGGTGACGAGATCGCCCAGGAGTTCGAGAAGTACCTGCGCCGTCGCGGCGGCTCCGCCGGCCCCACGGCCGGCTCCTGGTAGCACCCATCCCCTGCCGCACCGGCCCCGGACGCGTGTCGTCCGGGGCCGGTCTTTTGGCGTGTCCGGGGTGGCGCGGTCACCACCCCTAAGGCATCCTAGGAACCTAGCTGTCATCGAGGAGGCGGGCATGCAGATCAATCCGGGGGCGGCCGAGTTCCCGCACCGGCAGATCGCCGCGCAGCTCAAGGCCCAGATCCGCCGCGGCGACTGGGCACCGGGCGAGCGGCTGCCGTCCATCCCGGCCATCGCCGAGATGTTCGGCGTGGCGAAGCAGACCGTGCAGCGCGCCGTCGACCAGCTGCGGGTCGAGGGCATCCTGATCACCAAGCCCGGCTCCGGGACGTACGTCCGAGGCACCCGGCGGCGGCTCAACCGGCTCTCCCGGGGCCGCTACGGCGGCTTCCGCGGCTACCACACCGACCTGGCCGCGCGGTACCGGCAGCAGCTCGTCTCCGTCGGCAGGGCCCCCGCCCCGCCGGAGGTGGCCGACGCGTTCGGGGTCGCCGACGGCACCGACCTGCTCTGCCGCCGCCACCTCGTGCGCACCGAGGACTCCCCCGTCGAGGTGGGCGCCTCGTGGTTCCTGCCCGCCGACACCGCCGGCACCTCGCTGGAGCGCGCCGAGGCGTTCGGCCGGCCGCTCTACCAGGAGGCCGAGGAGGCAACCGGCCGGCGGTACGTCTCCGCCACCGACACCATCAGCGCCCGCCAGCCCAGCCGGGAGGAGGCCGAGATCCTCCAGATCCGCCCCGACACCCCCGTGCTGCACCTGCTGCACGTGGCCTACGACGGCCACCGCAAGCCGATCGAGGTCGCCCAGGCCACCTGGCCCGGCCCGGTCACCACGCTGACCGAGGAGTACAAGAT